>JAJCYX010000123.1 GCA_029262715.1 Chloroflexota bacterium | reverse complement strand
AGTTGCCTGGATTCAGCCGCCACGTGTGATTGAAGAGGTTGAAGTAGCCGAAGGTGAAGAGGGTGAAGAAGGCGCTGAGGGCGAGGACAGCGGAGAGTAATCAGACTCTCTTCTCGTACCAGGTTATCTTGCCGTGACTTTTAAAGCCCGCTTTTTCATAGATGCGGACAGCAGCAACGTTGTCCTCGACCACCTCGAGATGAACGTCCGCGGCTCCTTCGGACAGCAGGTGCTTCACGCCGGCATTGACTAGTGCCCTTCCGAGCCCAAGGCTACGGAATTCAGGCACAACTCCTGTCATCCAGATCTTCCCGCAGGTGTGGTCCTGGTGCCATTCAAGCGCTGTCCACATATAGCCAGCAATATCACCTTCTGGCGATTCGGCGAAAAGCACATGTTCGGGGCCGGTGACTGGCAATTCGAGGCGAGCCAGAATCTCCTCAGGTGTGTTCTTCGAGAATCCCCAGTGACCTTCGAACACGCGATTCTGAACCTGGGTGAGAAGTAGTCCTTCAGCAAGCGATCGCATCGGTCTGATCGTAAAACCGTCTGCCAATCTGGTGTCTTTGATCTGACCCCCGTCTTCCCGGACGAGAGTCAGTTCCAGATTGCTTGCAACTCGCTCGAAGCCTGATTCGACCAGTTTTTCCATTGGTTCAACAGCCACGCCGCGGATTGCAATGTGAACAGCCGAGACGTTTGCGGACCTGGCGCGGCCAATCGCGAAATCGAGAAGTTTGCCTGCGTCACCCGAACAGTCGTCCGTAGTCGCCAGTGCGGTGACTACCCGGTCGACATCCAGTTCAGTAAGCGTTAGCGCGTACCCGCAAATCCTGCCGGGCGATCCAAGCAGTGCGATATCTGATTCTGGATCAATTCGCAGCGCTTCCAGTTCAGTTCGCAGTTCATCCGTTGATTCTGGCCAGCCCCGGAAGCTATGTCTTCCAAGACGATTCAACAATTCGGATAGATCAGGTAGCAATTCCCATTGGAATGCCTGAACGCGGTTGTCGGTACTGTCTGGCACGCAAACTCCGCAAGTTTGATAGACCGAGCGCGAAATTGCGCCGGGGAATGGATGACGAAGACTGGGCCGGGAGTCTAGCAGGGATTAGAGAAATCGGTCAGCGTCCCAATTGCGTGCCGACATCCAGTTCACTTTGCTGGCCACCGGGCCAACGCGGTCTGAATCGATGGCGATGGGGCAGTTCCCGACGTGAGGTCAGGGTCATCGACCGGTTCACCCGCAACCACAGACAGCGGAATCACACCCGCCCACACATCCAGCGACAGGTCCTCGGAATCATCGTGTGGCGGGCCAACCCGTACCTTAGCGGAGGCTTCTTCTAGACTGAGCTTCAACACAATTGTCTGTGTGAACTCGGAATTGTTCGGTTGCCTCGCCTCTTCCCATCTACCGGGCAAAACGTGATTCGTGAGGACTTCAAGGGCGTGCAATTTTTCCTGCACGTCCGTGATCTCAGTTGCATTCCCGAACACAACGACAGACCGGTAGTTGATCGAGTGGTTGAAATGAGAACGGGCTGCGACGATTCCGTTAACGGAAGTCACGGCGACGCTGACAGGGATACCGCCACGCATCTCGCGCAACATGTGAGCACCTACCGAACCATGCAGGTAGATCATGTCTCCATCCCGGCCAAACAACGTAGGGAGCACCACGGGACCATGATCCACATTTATTCCGACATGGCACAGGATGTTCTCGTCCAGGATCGAGTAGACGGTTTCAGAGTCGTAGACACCTCGCTCTGGCAACCGGCGGACACGTGCTCGTTCAGGGTCCATTGACAACACCTCTTACCTGCAATGATTTGTGCACCTGCCATTGTGACCGAATCTGTTAAACGCGCATCAGCAGAACCTGCTACTCGTGACTCGAACAGAAAGTCGACCGTGACGCCCCCAGAGATTTGGCTATATAATGGTATTGGTGTGCAGCAACGAATGGCGTAGCCTGTTAGCAGCACATATGACAACGCGTTGAACGGGAGTAGTACCGTAAGCGTTACGCAAGAGAGAGCCGGTGGTTGGTGTGAACCGGTGCGTGACGACGGGAACTCGCTCGGGAGCGGTCTTGCTGAAAGCCGAAAGGGCGAATAAGCGGGAACGTCTGGCCACGTTACGGCTTTTAGAGCGGCTCACCTCCGCCATCCTACCCATTACAGGAGGACAGGCGGGAGTGAGCAACAAAGGTGGTACCGCGGGAATCCCGTCCTTTGGTTAGGGCGGGATTTTTTGTGTTTGTAAGACATCGGCAAAATGGGTGCCACACAAGTGAAATGGTCAGGAACTGAGTAATGGTTGCGAAAAAACTGACCGGAGGCCAGATCGTCTGCGAAGCTCTCTTGAACGAGGGTGTGGATGTCATGTTCGGGCTGCCCGGCGGTGCCATTTTGCCGCTGTACGGTGAGCTGTCAAAGTATCCGGGCCTCCGCCACGTACTCGTTCGACATGAACAAGGTGGTGCGCATGCGGCCGACGGTTACGCGAGATCGACCGGCAAGGTTGGCGTTGTCCTGGCGACATCAGGTCCCGGCGCAACGAATCTGATCACAGGCCTGGCCACGGCGATGATGGATTCGGCCCCTGTTGTGGCGATCACCGGACAGGTTGGGCGCGCCGCCATTGGAACAGACGCTTTCCAGGAGACCGATATCACTGGTGCAACCCTGCCAGTGACCAAGCACAACTACCTGGTGACGCGAGCGCAGGACATTGGCCCCACGATTCACGAGGCGTTCCACATTGCGCGAACTGGTCGACCGGGTCCGGTTCTGATCGATATTCCGAAAGACGTGTTCCAGGAAGAGGCAGAGTACGACTTCGAACGCGATAGCCAGATCAATCTGCCCGGATACCACGTTCCGTCAACTGCAGACGAGTCTCAAATTCAAAAAGCTGTGGAACTGATCGACGCTGCCGAGCGACCGGTGATCCTTGCTGGACATGGTGTGATCATATCTCAGGCGTTCGATGAGTTGCGAGAGTTGGCCGAAAAGGCCGAGATTCCGGTCGTTACCACTTTGCTTGGAATAAGCGGCTTTCCGGAAGATCACCGATTGTTCGTTGGGTTCCCCGGTATGCACGGCCTGGCATACGCGAGCCTGACTCTGGATGAGTCTGACCTGATTATTGCTGTAGGAAGCAGGTTCGATGACCGAATAGTGGGAGACCCGAATCGATTTGCGACCGGTGCGAAGAAGATACAGATCGATATTGACCCTGCTGAGATTAATAAGTCGATCACGGCAGACGCACCGGTTATTGGTGATGTTAAGGCTGTCCTCGGTCAGATAAACCCGAAAATCAAGTCGACCAAGCACACCGATTGGGTTAGCCGGGTCGAACATTTGAAGGCCGAACATCCGTCTCTCAAGATCCGTGAGACAGACGAACTCCTCGGACAGCATGTGATCAAGGCACTGTCAGACGTGACCAGGGGTGATGCAATCATTTGCACCGGAGTGGGCCAACATCAGATGTGGGCTGCGCAGCACTACCGCTTCACGAACGCGAATTCGTGGTTCAGCTCAGGCGGTCTCGGCACGATGGGTTACGAGGTTCCGTCAGCGATTGGCGCGCAACTTGGGAATCCTGAGCGGCTGGTCTGGTCAATCTGTGGCGACGGTGGCTTCCAGATGACTTCAATGGAACTGGCAACCGCAGTCGAGAACAACCTGCCAGTAAAGTACGCCATTCTGAACAACAATCACCTCGGCATGATCACCCAGTGGCAAGATCTGTTCTACGACGGTGATTTCCAGGCTGAGACGTATACCGCGAATCCAGATTTCGTGAAGCTGGCCGAGGCATACGGAATGAAGGGGATCAGGGTTACGAAACAGGATCAGTTGGAAGGCGCCATTAGAGAGGCGAACGAGCATAACGGACCTGTGATTGTTGACTTCGTGATCGAGAAAGTGGACAACGTCTATCCGATGATCCCTATCGGTGGAAGCGTCGAGGATCTGATTGAGGAGTCGCTGTGACCACATCATCAAATGGAGCCAGTGGATTTAAACAGCGGACGATTATTGCGCTGGTCGAGGACAAGCCCGGAGTGCTGGCACGAATCTCGGGTCTGTTCCGCAGACGCGGATTCAACATTGCAAGCCTTGCAGTTGGCAGGTCGGAAATGCCCGGGCTCTCGCGCATGACATTTGTTGTCGAGGGTCCACCACATGTCGTGCAGCATGTTGCAGCTCAACTTGACCGGCTCGTTGAAGTGGTCGAGGTGCAGGACATCACGGAGAAGAACATCGTCTGGCGTGAGCTGGCGCTCATTAAGGTCAACTCGCCATCTGAACATCGCGGCGAGATCCTTGAGTTGGCGAACATATTCAGGGTGAATGTGATCGACATCGGTGCAAAGACGTTGACCATGGAGGTCACAGGCGGCCGTAACAAGATCAACAGCCTGATAGAGCTACTCAGGCGGTTCGGTATTCGAGAGGTGATTCGCACAGGCAGGGTCGCAACTCTGCGGGGTGCGCTGATTGAGGGACAAGAAGAAGGCGCTCACGCGGTAGCTGACAGCGTAGAGCATTTCTATACGCCGACCGCAGGCGATTCAGGAAGCGTGTAGCAGACAATACGGGAAGAAATGACATTTGAATGACCGCCGATTGGCGGACACGAGGTGAAACAGAACGAGCATGGCCACTCTCTACTACGACAAAGATATTGACGATTCGATCTTGCGAGACAAGACCATTGCGGTGATCGGCTATGGATCACAGGGCCATGCACACGCCCTGAACCTGAAAGAAAGCGGATTTAACGTAATCGTTGGTCTCTACGAAGGCAGCCGTTCGAAGGCGAAGGCCGAGGCTGACGGCTTCAAGGTTGTATCCAACTCGGAAGCAACAAAACAAGCCGACCTGATTTCTTTCTGCCTGCCTGACACAACCCAGGGTCGGGTCTACACCGAAGAGATTGCTCCGAACCTGCGCGAAGGCCAGACCTTGCTGTTCGCCCACGGATTCACCATTTTCTACAAGCAGATTGAGCCGCCGGAAAACGTCAACGTAGTGATGATTGCGCCAAAAGCTCCCGGTCACAGGGTTCGGGCCGTATTCGAGCGCGGGCTCGGGGTTCCATGCCTCATCGCTGTTGATCACGATGCCACAGGAAACGCGTATGAGATCGCGTTGGCCTACGGCAGGGGCGTTGGCGGCGGCCGGGCCGGAATCTTGAAGACCACTTTCAAGGAAGAGACCGAGACTGATCTCTTTGGCGAGCAGGCAGTGCTCTGCGGTGGTGTGACGGCCCTGGTCAAGGCAGGTTACGAAGTGCTGACAGAGGCCGGATACGAGCCGGAGTCTGCTTACTTCGAGGTACTGCACGAACTAAAGCTGATCGTCGATCTGATCTACCAGGGTGGCCTTGGTGGTATGCGGTACTCGGTTAGTGAGACTGCTGAGTACGGCGACTACACCCGCGGCCCCGCTGTGATTGACGCAAGGGTCAAAGACAACATGCGTGAAGTGTTGAGGCAGATCCAGTCCGGTGAGTTCGCCCGAGAATGGATAGCCGAGAACGATGAAGGTCTGCACAAGTTCAAGCAGATGCGTAAGGCTGACGAAGAGCACGACATAGAACGAGTCGGAAAAGAATTACGAGACATGATGCCGTGGCTTGAGTCGACAACCTAAACCGTGATCGAGTCGGGCCTGAGCAGGCTCGACACAGGTCCGCACACGCGGATCGAATCAATACGCCACAGGAGGCGTGAAATGGCGCAGAAGAGCGAAACCGAAGACAAAGTAATCATCTTCGACACGACGCTTCGCGACGGCGAGCAGAGTGCCGGGGCGGGTCTGACAGTCGAAGAAAAGCTTCGGATCGCTCACCAGCTAGCAGACCTCGGCGTTGACGTCATCGAGGCCGGATTTGCAGCCAGTTCACCGGGTGATTTCGAGGCCGTGCGGCGTATCGGACAAGAGGTTAAGGGTCCCACGATCTGTACTCTCTCTCGCGCTGTGGCTTCCGACATCGAAGCCGCAGGCAAGGCGCTTGAGGGCGTCGAGAATGCGCGCATCCACACCTTCATTTCGTCTTCGGACATCCACCTCATGCACCAGATGAGGAAGGACCGTGAGGCGATCATGAACATGGCTGTCGATGCTGTGAAACTGGCGAAGACGTACACGGACGACGTTGAGTTTTCGCCAATGGACGCATCTCGCACCGACCCGGTGTATCTGCACGCAATGCTGGAGGCCGTCATCAAGGCCGGTGCGACAACGGTCAACATCCCTGACACAGTTGGATACTCAACTCCTGAAGAGTTCGGAGCGCTCATCAAGGGCATTTTCGACAACGTCCCGAACATCGATGAAGCCGTTGTTTCCGTCCACTGCCACAATGACCTCGGAATGGCCGGTGCGAACAGTCTGGCCGCTGTTGAGAATGGTGCGCGCCAGGTTGAAGGCTGCATCAACGGCCTGGGTGAGCGCGCTGGTAACGCGGCGCTCGAAGAGGTGATCATGGCGATCGAGACTCGCCCGGATCACTATCGGGCCACCACAAACGTCAAGACAAGTGAAATAGGCAATACCAGCCGAATGATCTCGGGAATCTTCGGGTTCCCGGTTCAATACAACAAGGCGATTGTCGGTAGAAACGCTTTCAGGCATTCATCGGGGATCCACCAGGATGCTTACCTGAAGGACCACAGCACGTTTGAGATCATGGAGCCGGATACCGTGGGATGGCGTGGTGAAGCGCTGGTGCTGACGAAACTCTCCGGCCGTGCCGGATTGCGTTCGCGTTTGGCAGACCTTGGCTATCGTCTGACCGACGAAGAGTTGAGTGATGTGTTCACCACGTTCAAGGACCTTGCTGACAGTAAGGGCGAAGTAGATGATCGCGATCTGCATGCGCTGATGTCAGAACAACACCGCTTTGCGGACACCCAGCGTAACTACCAGGTTGGTTCAGTGCATGTCGTCTGCGG
>JAJCYX010000122.1 GCA_029262715.1 Chloroflexota bacterium | reverse complement strand
TCGGTCCCCGATGTTCAACTGGCTTGCGCTCGGTGCCTTTACAGGCATCATCTGCGCGCCGCCAGCCAGTTTGATCACCAGCCTTGATGTGGATGCGCCAGCCGACTTCATCTGCTCGAACAGCGCTGGTAAAGCGACATCGGCAAACTTCGCATTCTGTCTTCGCTCTTCACCGCCGCTATCGGGCAGAACTATGTGCGCCATACCTGCGATCTTGGTGAGCGGGTCATATGCTGCAACGCAGACACACGAACCGAGCCCCAGACTCACGAGAGTTTCTTCAGCAGTATCCGAGACGGCGATCTCTCCCAGACCCACCACCGTCGGCTGTGTCGCCGCAGTTGTCATGCTGCCAGCCTCTTCTCGAACGCCTGGTGACGGAATTCGTTCGACGGGATCACGATGAACGTGCCATCAACTTTTGTTAGCTCCGTGCCATACGTCGTTTGCAGCAAATCAACCTCATCGGTCTCCATCATGATCTCTGCCAGGATGTAGTCCAAAACAGCACCGGTCATGTCCTGACGGACAGTTGGCGGCGTGGTCAACAGTTGAATCCCCGTGTGATCTCCCATCGTGTTCAGGAAGAACGAGCACATGATGTTCCCCATCTCACCAAGTGTTGACAGCTCAAGCTCACCAAGCTCAGTGGTGGTGCCTGGCTCCTCTCCCAGCAGAATATCGATGATCAGAAATGCCGCTTCCGGTGAATGCAGAAGCGCCATGTGGAAACCGGGCTTCTCTTCAACCGCAAGCAAAATGCCAACAGTAATCTTGCCCGCACCGCCAAGCTTTTCCGGGATGTTAGTGACCTCAACGGTCTCTGACTTGATCTCAGAAACAGATATCTGGGAACCTGCCATAGCTGTCAAACCGGTTATGGAATGGTCCACAGCAGCACGCATCAAATCGTCCCAACGGGCGCGCTGTGCCTCGGTTAGGGCCAACTGGTTTGTCAAATTCAACCTCCGTCTTTATCGATTCTGAGTCCGTACGGCGCTATCGCCTTCAGGCTGCTTCGCCTGTCGCATTCGTGTCATCCAAATCGGATGATTTCTGTAGATCGATCCTGCCTGCCGAAGAGATCAACCCTCCAACATCCAGGATCAGCACAACTCGTCCGTCACCCAGGATGCTTGCCCCGGTGACGCCCTTCATATCTCCAACATATTTGCCAAGAGACTTGACCACGATCTCCTGTGGCTCGAGGAGCGCATCAACCACTACACCTGTCAAATGCTCACCGATTCGCACCACCACTACGTGCCGCGTTTCGGAATCGAGCTCTTCGCCCTCTCTGCGCGTGAGAGTCGTCGCCTCGGCAAGGTCGATCAGCGGGATCACGCGATCTCGAAGTCGGAACACCTCTCGGCCCTGCACCGTTGTGATCGATTCCTGATGAAGCTTCACCGCTTCCAGCACGTACACAAGCGGAATGGCACAGAGCACATCAGTAACCCGAACCAGGATCGAGTTCACAGTTGCCAGCGTCAGCGGCAACCTGAGTGAAAGCGTTGTTCCCTTTCCAAGTTCTGACTGAAGGTCAACGAAGCCGTTAATCGCCTCGATGTTCTTCTTCACGATGTCCATTCCGACGCCGCGACCAGAAAGCTCCGTCGCCTCTTCTTTCGTCGAACCACCGGGCATGAAGATCAGGTCAAGCGCTTCGGAATCAGATAGACGGCGGGCCGCTTCAGCGGATATCAGGCCTTTGCCAACGAAGCTGCTACGGAGCTTCTCAGGGTCGATACCACCACCATCGTCCTTGACCTTGATAACAATGTGGCCCTGTTCGTGGTAGGCCGAAAGTTCGACGACACCGGTCTCTGACTTGCCCGCGGATTTCCTGCCTTCAACGTCCTCAAGACCGTGGTCCAGTGAGTTTCTGAGCATGTGAACCAGTGGGTCTCGAATTCGCTCGATAACCGTGCGGTCAATCTCAGTTTCGCCGCCCTCAATCCGGAAATCGATCGGCTTCCCAAGCTTTCGTGACAGATCGCGCATCATGCGTGGGAACGCATTGAACACGGTCGAAATAGGCAACATGCGGACCTTCATGAAGTCTTCCTGAAGGTCATCGACAACTTTCACGATGTGAGAAGAGGTCTTGCCGAGCGAGCTGACCAGTTCGTCGCCCTGGTACTTGTTGATAAGAGAACGCTCGATCTGCTGAATCCGCGTCCGGTCGATCACCAACTCACCAATGAGGTTCATCAGGTGATCAAGTCGCTCGACATCGATTCGTACGGTCTGCGCAGCCGTTTTGTGCTGGCCTTCGGCAGCGGTAGCCTCGATGACCGGTTTCACATCTACTGCCTCAGTCGATGGCGCCGCACCCTCAGCCTTCGGCTCCGCTGCTTGTGCCTGCTCAGCAGCCACATCGAACGGCTCTACCAGCAGAGAAGCAATATCCTGGACCTCGGCAAGCCGTGTCTCGATGTCATCAGTCGGCAGATCTGTGCCGATCAGCGCCGTGAACTGCGTGCCGATCTCTTCGGCCGCAATCTGCTCTTCGGTCGGGTTAGATGTGATGACCTTTCCAAGCTCGGTGAGTTCAGAGATCAGCTGGAAGAACCGGACAGCACCAAACGCTGACTCCTCTTCTAGAGTGGCATCAACCTTAAATACGACCCGGTTCGATTCGGTCTGTGTCTGGATGTCGGCAAGGACAGCCTCACCGAGATCAAGTTGTGGCGGACCTGCGGATTCGTCCGGACCTTTCGGGGCCTCTTCGCCCGTCTGGGCTGCAACCGCTGCGTCCGCTTCTTTGACCAGGCTTTCGAAATCGACCTCAATACCCTGCTCATCGATCAACTCTTCATTGAGAACGCGCAGCGCGTCGAGGCTGTGGAGCAGTGAATCGACGACCTCGGGAGTAACGACAATCACGCCGTTGCGCAGCTTGTCCAGCATGCTCTCCATGGCGTGGGCAACTTCGGACATGGCCCGATAGCCAATCATGGCCGAGGAGCCCTTCAGCGTGTGAGCGGCACGGAAAATGGTAGCGAGGCCGTCTTCAGTGGCTTCTTTTTCCAGCTTGATGACTTCTTCGTCCAGGAGCTGAAGATGCTCTTCAGCCTCCTCCAGGAAGACTTTCATGTCATCTGGAGAGAGGTCCTCTGCGATATTCGGCAAATTGTCGCTCTCTTGGTTCGATTCATTTGAATGGAATCAGGCTGCGTAAGCCCATCCGCTCTGTACTCTCACGCCGTTAACTGCCCGTTTGACTGTCACCAGTCCCGTACCTTTTCCCGTTTCAATTTGAGATGGAGGTACATTCAGACCAGTGGCCGTACATCAACTTATTTAAGAGAGGTTGAGAGTCTCTAACATCGGTAGTTACCACGTCGCGACCATCGGTGAAATCAACAGGTTGTGTCGAAGTTTCGATGGCAGACGGATTGAAGAGTCGGGCTGACCGGGAAAACTGGTCAGGCGGATGCCGAGTCGACGCGGATGCAGGCAACTCTGTGACCCGCCTCAAGTTCACGCATTTCGGGAACCGCGAGCCGGCAGTCCTCGATGGCGATAGGGCAGCGCGTGTGAAACACGCAACCGGGCGGAGGAGCTATCGGGCTCGGAATGTCGCCACGCAGGACTACACGAGTTCTCTGGCGCTCTATCAGCGGGTCGGGAACCGGAACGGCAGAAAGCAGCGCCTGCGTGTACGGATGCAACGGGTTCTCGTAGATCTGGCGGCTCTCCGCCATCTCGACGATCTTTCCG
>JAJCYX010000121.1 GCA_029262715.1 Chloroflexota bacterium | reverse complement strand
GAGGTTGCTTCAGGGCGTATGGATGTGGGTCAGGCTGCGGTATCGGCAAGCTGGGGTCAGCTAGAAAAGGGAGAAAAGCCGATAGTTGCGCAGTTCGCGCAGATCAACCGGTACGACGGCTTCATAGTCGCCGCACGAGAGCCAGACCCGGAGTTCAACTGGTCGAAGCTGAAAGGCAAGAAGTTTCTGCATGTTCATGGCGGCCAGCCCGAAGCGATGCTTCGTTACGGCCTCCACAAGCAGGGTATTGACCTGGGCGAACTGGATGACATCGACTCGCCAGGTGGCCCCGACATGGTGCAACAGTGGAGAGATGGGCAGGGTGACTACTTCCACGAGCAGGGAGCCTATCCCCAGCAATTGGAGCATCTCAACGAAGGGCGCATCGTCGCATCTGTCGGCGAAGCTGTTGGTCCGACGGCATTCAGTAGCCTTGTTTGCCGCTGGGATTGGCTCGAAACTGATGCTGCAAAGCGATTCACTGTCGCATATCGCGCTGCCCGAAACTGGGTAAACACTGCGGATCCAATGGAAGTTGCGAAGGCAGAGGAAAGTTTCTTCCCCGATATGGCAGTTGAGGCGACTGCGGCGGCAGTGGGTTACTACCAGAAGCTTGGTACGTGGAGCGGTGATATCACGATCGAACCCGAACTCTACGATAGCGCACTCGACGTTTTCGCTCACTCCAACCTGATCACGAGGCGGCACGACTACGACGAAGTCGTCGTTTCACCACCGGGTAACTGATATTGGAAAGACTAGAGCGCGCCGAGCCAAAGTTCGACTGGTTTATCCCGATAGACGGTGATGGAGAGCACATCGGCACGCTCGAAGCGGAGCGACCTCCGTCATTCGACTATCTGAAGAAGGTTGTTCAAACAGCTGAAGACTCCGGTTTTCACTCCCAGCTCATCCCAACCCGCTTCGCGAACGGTCTGTTCAACGAAAACCAGCCCCTGGCCGAGACGTGGACAACTGCGACAGCGCTGGCAGCGGTGACTTCGAAGATCAAGTTTCTGATCGCTGTCCGTCCGGGCTTCATCTCGCCAGGGCTGTTCGCTCAGATGGCCGCTGCGTTGAGCAACATCTCGAATGGCCGAATCGATATCAACGTCGTTCCGGGCGGCATCCAGGGAGACTTCGAGCGTCTCGGTGTAACGTCTAGCCACGCTCAGCGCTACATACTCGCCGAAGAATTCATACGGGCGAGCAAGGCACTCTGGGAATCACCGGGTACACCGGTTACGTTCGATGGCGATGTGGTGAAGCTGGACGGAGCGATGGTCTCGCCTGGTCCGGTCGGTAACGGCCCTCGCTGGTACCTCGGTGGGGCATCGCCGAACGCACTTTCACTGGCTGGCAAACTGGCCGACTGTCTGCTCATGTGGATACAGCCGGTAGAAGAGACCGCAGCACTGATGGCTCGCGCTGCCGATGCCTTTGCGGCTAATAACCGGACGCCTGAATTCGGATTGCGCACGCATGTGATCGTTAGAGATACCGAAGAGTCTGCCTGGCAGGCGGCCGACGATCTGATCGGAGCCGCCGCTGACGAGGTGCGTGAGCAGAGGTCTTCCCAGGTGCAGGGCACTGCGATGGTCGGTGCGGCCATACAGGCCCGTCCCCGCGATCAGCACAGAGTGACCGATCGACTGTGGAACGGCATATCGACCGTCAGAGTGAACTGCGGCACAGCGATAGTCGGGACCCCAGAACAGGTTGCTGACGAACTGATTCGATACTGGGACCTCGGCATTGATGAGTTCATCCTATCTGGCTATCCGCATGTTGAAGAGGCCGTTCGAGTAGCCAGGGATGTTGTGCCGCTTGTGCGCGAGCGAGTGGGCGGCAGGGGGTAGCGAGCGCTACGGCGCCGAGACGAATTCAGCGGGGTTCGGCCTGCGCTTCAACTGTTCATAAACCACAGCCCAGCGGGCTTCCATGTCCGGTGCATGGAGCAATGGCTTCCAGCCCAACCCCAGGTAAAGGTTAATGGCAGGCAATCGCCAGTCGTCTGTACTCAGATAGACGCGGCTGTAACCGCCGTTAGCCAGTGTCCGCGTGGCAGCAGCCACAACCGCTTTGCCAAGTCCTTTACCCGTGTGTCGCGGATCGGCCATTACCCACTGCAGACTCCCCATCTCGTTATGCCCGGCCCGCTCGTACTCCGCGGCAACAGCAGACGCCACAACGTCTCCGCTGTCTTCGGCAACAACCACGTGGAATCCGTTAGGAAGACTCGCAGTGAGCAGATTATCGAGCCTGTTGTGCGTTTGGAACACCTCGGCGAACAGGCTCCAGTACGAAGCTCTGTCTTGCTCTTCGTAGCTGCGAAGCAGAAACCCCTGAGGGAGAACCGAGATAGCAGGCACGTCTCCTGCAAATCTGACCATCTCAAGCTGCTGTTTTGGCTGTGCCATTCGTCTGTACTCAGTTCGGCTTCAACTGCTCGCTAGACTGTGAAAATCACCTCTTGCATCTCTTCAAATACTGGTGCATCATATCCCTGTGCATAAAAAGGCCGGTTGGCCGGTTTAATAGACCCGGGAGATGAAATCAGTCATGCCAAAGGTAAGTGAAGAGCATCTGGAAGCCAGACGTCAGCAGATTATAGACGCGGCAGTGCAGTGCTTCGCCCGTGCTGGTATCCACGGAACTTCACTCGACGATATTCGACTGGCGGCAGACCTCTCACGCGGAGCTGTTTACCACTACTTCAAGAGCAAAGAAGACATCATCGAGGCGCTTAGGGAACGATCACTCGAAGAGGACGAGCAATTGGCGGATGATTCTCAAGAGTCTCGACCAGACCTCCCAGAGTGGATGCGGGCGCTCGAGATGGGGATGAAGCGAAACCTTCAGACTCCCGGGAATGTCGACACCCGCGTGGCGATGTTTTTGTGGGCAGAGGCGTTGCTGAGTGAACGTGTGCTGAATAGCCAACGTGCGCTGTTCAAGCCTTGGAGAGATCGCATGCCGGGGCTGGTTCAGCAGAGCCAGGAAGCCGGAGCTGTCAATCCGGAGTTGGATCCAGACGCAGTCATCTTTGTCCTCGCGGCCATTGCGATAGGAGCGACAGTTCAACTCGCCTGGGATCCCGAGGCTCACGATATCGACGAGGCAGTGAAGGTTGCCGAAGCGCTATTTACCGGGAAGTTCTGGACAGGCAACGGTTCGAGTAGCGATTCGGGCTGTTGAGTCGGCAGATATTGAACGTCACAGCGTCAACCCCGTCGCATCGGTGTTTCTCGCACCGGTAGATCAGTTAGAGCCAACAAGCAGTAAACAGTCGGAAGGAGCGAGGAATGAACGTTTTTGATCTTATAAAGGGCGGCTGGCCGGTTTAATTAATTGCACGCAGGCTCAGGCAAGTCAGGTACTCCGTGATAACGGAGTTGGCAAACATGGATAGGGAAATGACTACGAAGACTTTAGAAACACCGAAATTGAGCGCATCAGGCAGGAACGTTAAGAAAAATCTCGTTCTGGCCGTGATGTCGCTCTCTACATTTATGATCTTTTTGGATGGAACGGTGGTAAACACCGCTCTTCCGGCTATAGCCCGAGACCTCGAAGCGACAAACTCGGTACTGCAGTGGGTGGTCAACTCTTACTCACTGCTACTGGCGGGACTGTTGCTGCTTGGTGGCACCATTGGTGACCGATATGGGCGGAAGCGCACTCTCGCAAGCGGAATGGTGGTCTTTGGAATTGGAGCAGTCGGCGGCGCACTCTCTACAAACTCCGAATCGCTGATCGTGATGCGAGGAGTGCAGGGCGTAGGTGCTGCGTTCGTATTGCCGGCAACGCTCTCGATCATCGCGGACGTGTTCCCCCGGGCTGAAAGAGCTCGAGCCATAGCAATCTGGACTGCAGTTGGTTCGCTCGGAATCGTTGTAGGACCTGCGCTTGGTGGGTTCCTTGTAGACCAGATCGACTGGTCCGCAGTCTTCTGGCTCCACGTTCCGGTAGTGATCCTGGCTATCGCCGGACTTCAGTTTGTGCCTGAGTCCAAAGACAGTCGAAAGCAGCCGCTTGATCTTCCAGGCGCTGCGCTGGTTACGACGGGTCTGCTCGGTGTTGTGTACGGCATCATCCAGGGTGGTGAAGACGGCTGGACATCCGCTCCTATCGTCGCCTCGTTCGTCGCAGGTAGTTTGCTACTGGTGGGGTTCGTGGTGGTACAGATTAGAAGCTCCCACCCGATGCTTCCCCTGCATTACTTCAAGCGGCGTGACTTCACAGGCTCGTTCTTGGTCATCATGCTTCTGATGCTGGCGATGATCGGTGTCTTCTTCTTCCTGACCCAGTATTTCCAACTGGTACAGGGCGAAAGCGCACTCTACGCCGGCCTGGCGATTATGCCAGTGGCAGGAACGATGATGATCGGCGCCGGATTCGCAAGCAAGACCGAAGAGAAACTCGGCCCGCGGACAATCTCGGTGGTTGCAGCGCTCATCATCATGAGCGGCATGGGCGTGTTCACGCAGTTGGAAGTTGACAGCGGTTACCTCATACCGGCGACGGGACTGGCACTGTTCGGTCTCGGCGCAGGAATGATCATGACCGCGCTTACAGATTCGATCATGGCTTCGGTACCTGTTGACGACGCGGGTGTCGGTTCTGCGATGATTGACACCTCACGTGAATTGGGCTTTGCATTAGGTGTCGCAATAATCGGCAGCATCGTCACGGGTGTTTACCGTTCGAGAGTTACGGAAGCTGTTCGTGACGTTGTGCCAGAAGGTCTGGCCGAAGTGATTGGAGACAGCATCGGAGCTGTGGGGCTGGTTGCACAGGACCTGCCAGCCGACGTCGCTGTGACTGTAATTGATGCCGCTAACCGCTCCTTCGTGGACGCCATGAGCATTGGTTACATCGCATCAGCGGCATTCATTGGACTGGCACTGGTTATTGCAGTGGCAGTTCTGCCGAACAAGGTTCGAGAGCAGCAGGCTGAGGAGTTCGAGGTTGCAAACCCGGATTCTGACTTTGGCACGGAAAGTGGTCCTGCTCCCGGATTTGGTGCGGCTGTTCCTGCAGTCCTACCTGTGAGGGTGGACTGATAAGTCCGGGCCGCAGAGTTGCCTGCGGCCCGGACCGTAGCTCCTGGAATCGAAATACAACGGATGCTTCCTCGGAAGCGTCTCTAACACACAGTTTTTAAAGAATTGAACCGAAAATGAGCGATCTAGTAAATACCGACAAGCAAGTGGCCCTGATTACCGGCGCAAGTTCTGGCTTTGGGCTGCTGACTGCTGAGACGCTGGCACGGCGCGGCTACCGTGTCTTCGCATCGATGCGAAATGTCGATGGCAAAAATAGTGGAGCGGCGGCAGACATTCTGGCGTTGGCGAAAGCAGAGAGCCTGGATCTGCAAGTGGTCGAGCTCGATGTGACGGACGATGATTCGGTCAATGCGGCTGTTCATACTGTGGTATCAGAAGCGGGACGCATCGACATTGTGGTGAACAATGCTGGCGGTGCCGGGATGGGACCGGCTGAGAGCTTCACAAC
>JAJCYX010000120.1 GCA_029262715.1 Chloroflexota bacterium | reverse complement strand
GCGTTCGACAGCATCTCGGCGTATGCAAACGAGTTTATCCGACAACGCAGCAGGCTGATCACGCAGCGACGCTCAGTCGACAAGCCCCGCATGTGCCACGGTGACCTGCATGCAGGCAACATCTTTCTTGAGCGTTCATCGTCCGAAGAGTGGTCGATCCAGATCATCGACTGCATCGAGTTCAATGACAGCTTTGTCTTCATCGACCCAGCGGCAGATCTGGCATTTCTTTCGATGGACCTGAAGCGGCTTGGTCGTCCCGATTTGGCGCAAACCCTCGTGGAGACCTACATAGATGCGGCGGCCGATCCCGACATCGAACCACTACTGCCGTTCTACGAGTCGTATCGCGCCATGGTCAGGTGTATGGCTGCATCGATCATGGCGGAGCAGGCCGAAAGCCATAAACGGCTGGAGCATGTCCGAAACGCCAGTGCCTATCTTCAACTGGCCGGCGAGATCGTTGCGCATGAAAGACCGCAGTTCCTGGCGATTACCGCCGGTGTGACCGGCACAGGAAAGAGCACGCTTGCCAAGCTGATTGCTGAGCAGTGGGGAGTGGTTCATCTGCAGACGGACGCTATTCGGCGTGAGCTTGCCGGAATTGGCCCAACGGAGCGAAGTTGTTCGGACCTGTCGGGCGGCATCTACACCCCTGAGATGTCACGGCGCACGTACGACGAGATGCACCGCAGGGCGACGGCGGCGTTGGCCGATGGCAGTTCGGTGATTTTGGACGGGACCCACACACGGCGCGATTTCAGGAAAAGGTCACTTGAGATCGGGCGTCGTGCCGGTGTGATGACGGTCATCATCGAGAGTTCGCTTGCCGACGACGAAGCGATAAAGCGACTGGAGCCCCGCTACTCAAGCGGTGAATCGGAGTCCGAGGGACGGCCAGAGATTCATGCCAGGCAGGTCCAGTACTGGGAGCCACCGGCAGCGGACGAAGCTGATGCGGTTGTGCGTGTGGATACCAGCGGCCTACCCGATGAAGTGCAGCGAAGCCTGTTCGAGAAGATGTGGCGAGCTGTGCTTGCACCAGAGGTAACCTGACTCTCTGGCTCCGTAAAACCCGAACCGCACCCACCCTTCGTCCTGAGCCAGCGCGAAGGACCCGGTGTGCGGGGCAAACTCAAACACAAGACTTGATATCACCAGGACATGCCAACAACTACGCACCCGTCATTCTGAATTCGATTCAGAATGATTCAGGTGACCGTGCGACACCAGAAAACGCGGCACGCCGCTCAGATCCCTCGACCCGCAAGCGGGTATCCCGGCTCAGGGCGAAGGTTGTTGGGGATGTCCGACCCACCCTCTAACTCCCTCCCATTTTGGGAGGGAGAACAAATGTGACACAGCCGCTTAATCATTCCAACGATTACTCGTGACCCACCGGAAAAACGCGGTACGCCGCCCCTAGTGCCGTACTACCGGAATGCCTTCCAGCAGACCTGCGTCGTACATCTGGTTCCACTGGTCCAGGAACGTCGCGTTCCATTCCGTCGTCTGCTTACTCAGCAGCATGTCCCGGAAGATCGGCCAGAAGATGATGATGCCGTCAGCGCCATCCTTCAGACACGCCTCGGCCGTCTCTACTGACCTCACAAGAGCAGCGGTCAGATAAGGCCGATCTTTCCAGCCATCGAACATCGCCCGGCACTCACGAATCAGCTTCGTCGGGTCACCACCAACCTCACGGAAAGGCTCACAGAACGGCAGTACGTGCGTCACACCGGCCTGCGCCACAGCTGCGGCCTGTGCCAGTGTGAATACGGTCGTGCAGTACGTCTCCACACCCTGCTTCTTCAGTTCGGCGAATGCGTCGAGGGCATACTCGGTCGTCGGAATCTTCAGAATGATCTGGCCCGGAGCCATCTTTACGAACACCTCGCCGACATCCAGGAGCTCCTGGGTCGAGTGGCCGTCAATCTCGATCGCCACCGGCTTGTCTGTGATATCGAGGTAGCGCTGCACAACTTCCGTGAGCTGACCGTACTTCTTCACCATGTCGTTGAGCACCACGGTGTTAGTCACGATGCCCGCTGCGCCTCGTGGCATCCACTCTTTCAGGTCTTCAGGGTCACCGGCCAGCCAGATCGCAGGGCCGCGCTCCAGCTTGCGCCTGGTGTTCGCCGGCATCACGGCAGGTATTGCGCCGTTTGTGTGCTGAGTGGTGGTCATGGCTGGCACTCCAGATTCATTGCGCTAATGCGCTGTATTGGCCGTCTGGCGGACTGGACTTGCGGTCAGTTTACCGCGCTGGGCCAGAGAGCGTGTGAGCCATTCGGCGACAATCTACCCAACCGGCACATACAGCTCAGTCTCCGGGTAGAAGTTGGTCCAGCCGAACCAGAACGCCTGGTGTCCGGGAACTCGTTCCAGGGCCACTTCGCCAGATCCAGCAGGAGGCTCAAGCTGCTCTTCGGCAACTCGCCACTCCCTGTCCTCTTCATCTAGTAATGTGCGAGCATCCGAGCCCGGCCTGAACGTGCGGTCGCCGCGCTTGTACACACGCGCAGACCTTGCATCGGGGTCGCCAACCACAACGATGCCCATCGATGAGAACAGATCGTTGATGACACGTTCTTCGGTGACAACGTCGATCGGATACGCCTTCGACTCACCGGCCGCTCGCAGCGCGTACACCGATGTCTTCGGGCTCAGGAGGGGGTTTAGGTCAAAGACCGGAAACATCAGCCTCTCTTCCGAGAAGTAGGTGTTGTAAGCGGCGCCCGGGTCTCCCGGCTTCACATACGGACGCTGAAAGCCTGTGTTGAACGCAATGGTCACAGTGTCCGGATGCTCGGTTGTCCATTCGCCCCAAGTGGTCACCGTCAGTGGAAGCAGTTCCAACTCCTTACCACTACCGACCAGTGGCCCGAGCACTGGCTCACCTGTCAGCGAGTGCCAGATAGAACGGCTTTCCCGATCGAACATCAGCTTGTTCGACTGATACAGGAAGCCGGACGACGCGAAGCTCAGAACCTCTCCGTCAAGCTCGGCGTCGTACAGGACGCCCGATCCGCAGAGCGTTCAATAGGCCAGCGTTACTGGCTTCCCTCCCACCACGTCGTTCGCCATCTCGTGCCAGTTCATGAAGCGGAGCGGGTAAGCGCGTGTATCACCGTTTATGGAAACCCCGAACACCTGCTCGTCAGCTTCCATGAATATGGCGTCTTTTGCCGGGATCATGCGCGGATTGTCGAGTGGCGGAATGCCGTCTGAACTCACTCCGCCCCACTGCGCCGTCCAGAGCGGTATCTCGGACTCGACGTCGTTGAAGAACCACTGCTTGAACCGAGGGTCGATGTGGTTGTAAAGCCGGGCCTTCCAGGCGGGATAGTTGTCGAACTCTTCACCTTCGTAATTTCGACCGAGCCACGAGTACCAGTTGAAGAAATCGTAGCCTTCGTAGCTCTGTTCGGTCAGGTGGTTCAGCGCGACCTGGACCGAGTTTCGTTCGGGGAACAACAGTACCCAGCGTGTGAGCTCGACGAGTGGCGGCAGGAACCGTTCGTCACCGGTTGCAAGCGCGGCATCGACAGCTTCGGGAGAGACGATGATTCGCTGCTCACGGCGGTCGTACACGAACAGACGGTCGAGCAACTCTTCTGGTGATAGACCTGAGATAGATGTTGCGCTCGGGCTGGGTGTTGATGGGCCGATTGTGGCCGGGGAGGGTGAGGCCTGTGACGCCACGTCGGCCAGCGGCTCGGTCGTTGATTCGACAGCGTTTCCTGATGAGCCGCATGCGACAACTATCGCCATTGCAATCGAGAGAGTTGCAACGAATAGCGCACGTTTTTGTCGAAATTGCCGGAGAAGCATAGATATTCCTACGGTGAGAGTAACTGCAAAGCGCTACTCAATCCGCAAGAACTTCTTAACTCTCAGGAACAGCCAGCACTGCGTGCGTTTGCGAGCGGACGAGGCGGTCCGTGACAGAACCGAGAACGTTCACCTCTGCGCTCAGGCTACGAGTGGAAACCGCGATGATTGAGCCTAACTGGGAATCGGCAATAGCCAGCAGTTCCAATTCGGCAGGTCGCTTGCCAACATGGGTTTTAACGTTCAGCCCAGAACTTGCAAGCTCGTCTCGCAGTGAGTTCAGGTCGGTTTCAGCGAAATCGTCCACAGCGCTGTAGTACTTCGCTGCACCGCCAAGCCCCGTGACCGGGTCGACGGATCGCACCAGCACCAGTTCGCTTGTGATCGCCCGTGCGAGTGCTACCGCCGGACCCAGAACGGCCTGCGAGTTCACCGTGCCGTCGTGGCCGATGACGATTGCCGAAGGCTGCGCGTAGGTCGTGAAATTGAGAGGAACGACTATGACTGGCGTTGTACAGATCTTGAGTACCGAGTGCGCCGTCGAGCCGAGGAGATCCTTACGGCCCTGATCAGAAGCGTGGCCTGTCATGACGATAAAGCTCGCCTCGTAGCGTCTTGCCGCGCCGACGATCTCCTGGGCTATGTCGCCTTCACTGGTGTCGGTCGCTACGCCAATCCCGCTCTGACGCAGACCGGAAGCTACGCCTTCCAGGTAAGCAGCGGCGGTTTCAGTATTGCCGTGCAACGGGACAGCCTGGAACAGGACGATTCCGGCTCCGGCCGCCTTCGCAAGCCCGGTGGCATAGGGAACCATCGCCTCGGCAAGACGAGAGCCGTCCAGCGGCACAAGTATTTTGTTGATCGCCGTCTCGGCCAATGCAGACTCCTTGCCGTGGTTACCCTCTGGCTGCGCTTCGGAAATCATATCTGATGCGGTCTGCCCAGCGGGCGAAATCCGGTGAGCGAAATGTGAGCTACCGGCTAGTCCGGCAGCCCTTCGGCAAGAACCTCAGTCAGGAAGCGTGGTTTGCGGTCCGTGCCATCCTCAATCTGCTGTCTGCACGAAACACCGGTGATTGCTATCTCCGAATCTGCTGCTGACAACCTGATAGCAGGGAAGAGTCGCTCTTCACCGATCTTCATCGACACCTCGTAGTGCTCCTTCTCGAAGCCGAACGACCCTGCCATTCCGCAGCAACCGGCATCGATCAACGAAGCGTTGAAACTTGGTGGCAGGTTAAGCACATTGAGAGCCGACTGCGTGCCAACGAGTGCGCGCTCGTGGCAATGAACAAATAGTTGCACGTCTTTTGCAACCGACTCGTTCCATGCGATCTGCTGCTTGCCGTCATCGGCGGTCTCAGCGAGCAGCTCCTCGATCATCATCACGGAATCGGCAACAGCTTTAGCCTTTTCGTCACCAGCCAGCAGGTCCGGATACTCGTCCTTGATCGCCATCATGCAACTCGACTCGCAACCAACGATCTTCGCGCCGCCAGCAATCTGCTCGTAAAGCGAGTCGACGTTGTAGCGAGCATTCGTGGCCGCCATGTCCAGCAGCCCCTTAGAGACCATTGGCCGGCCGCAGCATTTGCGGTCAGCGAGCACAACTTCGTAGCCAAGCGCTTCCAGCAGCCGCGTCGCACCGATTCCAGCTTCCGGGTGATTGAAGTTGATGAAGGTGTCGTGGAAGAAGACCACCTTGCCGCGAGTGCCTGTCGTGTTTGGCTTGTGCTTCTTGAACCAGCTCTCAAACGTCTGCCTGACGATCGGTGGCAGCGCTCTGCGATGGTCCATCTTCAAGACCTTGTCCGAGAACCAGCGGCCAATGAACGAGCGGTTCATTGCGTTGGCAATCACTGCCTGCGGCCCTGCCCCAAGCGAATTGAGTTTGTGAATGTTTGCGACGACCCTCGAGCGAATGGGAACCCTGTGACTCTTGTAGTACGTGTTGAGGAACTCGTACTTGATCTTCGCCATATCTACATTGGACGGGCATTCGGACTTGCAAGACTTGCACTCAAGGCAGAGGTCGAGCACGTCGAACATTCGCTTCGAATTGAGCTGCTCTATCGGCAGTACACCGGATATCGCCGCACGGAGCGAGTTCGCCCTGCCACGGGTCGAGTGCTCCTCTTCTCTCGTTGCCTGATATGACGGGCACATCGCTCCCGCATTCACCTTGCGGCAATCACCAACGCCGTTGCACTTCTCGATCGCCCCGGCAAACCCGCCTTCTTTGGAGAAATCGAGTCTCGTCGGAATATCGACAGTTCTGTACTCGGCGCCGTAGCGC
>JAJCYX010000119.1 GCA_029262715.1 Chloroflexota bacterium | reverse complement strand
ACGCCTCGGGATGGAAGCCGCTCGCAGGTACGGCGACCGCACAAAAGACGGCGCAATATTCGTCGATCTACAGGCTATCGACGCGCCCGACCTCGTCATCCAGGCACTGGCCGACTCTCTGCAGGTCGCAATTCCCAGCCGTGAAACCGCAGTGCAGCAGGTCGCGCTGTTCCTGGCAGACAAAGAGACGCTGCTGTACCTCGACAACTTTGAGCAGGTCGCAGATGCCGCTCCCGTGATCAGCGAGCTGCTCAATACATCACCCGGCACCACAGTCCTCGCAACGTCGAGAGTCCCGCTTCGCATCACACAGGAATGGCTGTTGCACGTCGATGGCCTGCCAGTGGCGCAACCAAACAGGCCGCTACCGTCCGAAGAGAGTGCATCGACGATGCTGTTCGTCGACAGGGCACGAAAAGTGCGGCCTGACATCTCGCTAACCGAGTCAACCCCGGCGATTGAACGCATCTGCCGGCTGGTAGATGGAATGCCACTCGCCATCGAGATCGCAGCTTCATGGGCAAGCGTGCTCGACTGCGCTGACATAGCGGCAGAGATCGAAAAGAGCCAGGCCTTTCTGCAGTCTGGGATGCGTGACGTTCCCGAACGCCACCGCAGTATTCAGGTCATATTCGAACAGTCCATGCAGCTTCTCGACAGCCGCGAACAGGACGTGTTCCAAAGACTCTCTATATTCAAAGGTGGGTTCACGCGTGACGCAGCCGAGAAAATCACCGGAGCGGATCTCGTGATGCTCTCATCGCTTGTCGACCGGTCCCTCATTCGGCCAACGAGCAGCGGCAGGTACAGGATCCACGAACTTGTCAGGCAGTTCGGTGCTGGTGAACTGGCGAAGGACGAAGAGGTGCGGTCAGCTACCGAACAAGCGCACAGCAAGTACTACATGGAGTTCATGGCAGGGTTGCACATCGAAATCGCTGTGACGCGTCAGGCCGAGGCAGCGCGAGAGGTCGAGGCGGAACTCGAAAATGTCCGCGCAGCCTGGCGGTACGCCGTTGACCATGTGGACGCTGAAGCAATTTCCAACGCAACCAACGCACTCGCCATGTTCATCCAGTACCGCGGCAGGTACGCAGTCGGCGGGCAGACTTTCAGCGGCGCGGTAAACGCGTTCAAGAACGCCGAGCATACGCACGGAGTTCAGAAAGCGTTGGCATTGATGCTTGTTCAGCACGGCTGGTTCAACCTGAGGCAAGGCCATCTCGACGAATCAGAGCAGGCGTTTCGCGAATCATCCGAGCTGCACGAACTGATTGGGATGAAGCCGATACGCGGCTTTGGTTCCGAGCCGTGGCTCGGGCGCGCCTATGTCATCTCGACTCGCGGGGACATACCCAGCGCAATTGAGCTCGCTACCGAAGTGCTTGAACGCGCCGCTGCCGATGATCATATTCAGCATTGGAGCATGGCATCTCAGCTCCTCGGTCACCTTGCCCTTAGACAGGGAAAGCTGGCTGAAGCCAGGAAGCACGACCAGGCTGCGCTCGAGGCCAGTCAGAAGCAGGGCGAGCAATGGTTCAGGTCTTATTGCTACAACGAGCTCGGCGAGGTGGCGGTAGCAGAAGGCAACTACAAAGAGGCGAACGAGCACTTCGAGGCGAGCCTGCATATCAATGAGGATTTCGGAGACAGGGCGAACATCGGGCTGTCACTGGTTTTTCTCGGAGAGGTCGCAGCGCTGTCAGGCCGCAATGATGAAGCGCGAAAATTCTTTGAAGACAGCAAGGTTGAGTACCTGCAACTTGGCGACCGCGGCGGGACGGCGAGAGCAGACAGTGGACTGGGTGTTCTTGCGGTTTCAGAATCCGATTTCGGAGCTGCCGGTCGCCACCTGAAAGCGGTGCTCGACACCTCTATAGACATGCAATTCACCGCGATGTTGCTGGATGCGCTGGAAGGCATCGGTGAGCTTGCCCTGAACACAGATATGAAAGAAGAGGGCGAGCAGCTTCTCGCATTTGTCGACCACCACGACTCGACCGAGTCCCGAACTCGCGCCCGCATGAAGCTGGTCTACAAAACTAGCGACAGTATTTCCGCTCCTGAGACAGCAATGGATGAGCAGGTCAGCCTTGCACGACGAGTTCTCGATAGCGTCGAACAGACCGTGCCAGCCGATCCCTCGCACGATGGCCCGACAGTTCCAGTGCCAGGAGTCGAGCAGCTACTGCCTGAACCCCTGACAGAACGAGAGCTAGAAGTGCTTTCGCAAATAGCGAACGGCCTGCCGAACAAGCAGATAGCTGACGACCTGTTTGTGTCGCTTGGCACCGTCAAGTGGTACTCAAACCAGATCTACACCAAGCTAGGCGTACACAGCCGTATGAGCGCAGTAGCAAAAGCCCGCCAACTAGGCCTAATCCCCTCGAGCTAGAGCCGCGTGCGGCTTTTTCCGTTGTTTCACGGGTTCCCGATTGCTA
Source organism: Chloroflexota bacterium (assembly GCA_029262715.1). Classification (GTDB taxonomy): domain Bacteria; phylum Chloroflexota; class Dehalococcoidia; order Lucifugimonadales; family Lucifugimonadaceae; genus JAJCYX01. Next base: position 2,587 of record JAJCYX010000119.1, on the reverse strand, counting down.
GAGATGTAGTCGTGTTCCCTTCGTGCTGAGCCAGAGCGATGGACCTCGTGGGTGGGGCGACCCATAAGAAACCGTTCTCTCCACGAACAGACAGCCACTGACACATGCCCAATTTCCCTCTCCCTGCCAGGGAGAGGGCGAGGGTTGTTTCGCCTTGAACGCGAGAGTGGTTCTCTGTGTCAGCTACGTGGACCCACTGAAAATGCAGCTCGCTGCCGCCGCACGCGGCAACCCACCCTCTAACTCCCTCCCTGACGGGGAGGGAGAACAAGACGCTCTGCTCCACAACATGTCATCCCGACCAGCTAAGTCATCCCGACCGCAGCGGAGGGATCTGAGCGGCGTGCCGCGTTTTCTGGCGACAGTCACACACCCAGGAGATTCTGAATCAAGTTCAGAATGACAGACTTCAAGAGCTCCCTGGCCCTTCAACCGGCCTCAGCTGCTGGGCAGCCACAGCCCTCAACCGTCCCAGCCACCTGAGTCCTCCATCCCCCTCCGTCCCCGCAACCCAAACCAGGGTTGGGTTGGGTCTGCTTGCAACTACAAACCCTGCTTCTGGCCTTTGTGTAGGTCCGCTCGCTCCTAGTTCTGGCGAGACTGTTGGTGTCAGGCAAATCAAGCGGCGGCCACCGGGCTACCGGCCTGAGCTACCGAAGGGAGTACAGAGATATGAACCGAACAATTGAAATTCGCTGCAGGGATCTCGGCGTCGACCACGACAGTTTCGTGTCCGGTAGCTCCCTCGACGAACTGGTCGAGTGCGCACAGCAGATGTTGCGAGAGGAAGGCGTCACGCCCTTCACACCCGAATCAGTACAGCTCTTAAGGGACACAGTCCGGAGCGCACTGCTGCAGGCAAGTCGCCCGGCCCGGTACCGAAGCAGCGACATCAGCAAGGTGATTGCCGCATTCGCCGCACCAACACCAACAGTAAGGAGCAGCTCATGGCAAGTGACTGCGTGAGCTGAACACGGCGAATCAGCATAGACGAACCATCAAAACAGAACCAAAACTCAAGACCGAAATAAAGTGAGAATCGAAATGACAACCGAAGCAAAAACAACCGCAGTCCAGGCTCAACAGACCGTCCAGCAGGAAGTTCAGCAGCAGGCAGGCAAGGTGCTAACTCAGTTCGCAGGCTTCGTCGGCTTCAAGACTATAAAGATTGGCATCGACAACGGCCTGCTCTCAGCCCTTGCAAGTCAGGCCGAAGGCCTCACCACCGAAGACCTCGCCGTACAGGCTGGCACAGACGAGTTCTACACGGGCGTCTGGGCCAGGGCCGCATACGCTGCAGACGTGATCGAAATCGACAGCCAGAACCGCTACACGCTGGCACCGCACATGGACAAGCTACTGCTTGACGAGGAGTTCGGAGGGTACGTCGGTGGCATCACAGGAGTGTTCGACGAGCCGGAGATCTTCGACAACTTCTCGAAGAACCTGAAGAGTGGGAAGCGAATCTGGTGGGACGATGCAAGCCCCGAGTTCATCCAGGCCGTCAGCGGAACCGGCAAGCCGTTCTACACCCGGCTGATCCCCGGTGGACTTGACCAGGTTCCCGGCCTGACCGAAAAACTGAACAGCGGTGCAAGGGTGCTGGAACTCGCCAGCGGCGCAGGCAAAGGACTCGTCAAGTTCGCAGAGACCTTTCCGAATACAGAACTGATCGGCGTTGATGGAGACGAGCACTCGATCGACATTGCGTGGGAACGTGTGAAAGAGGCCGGAGTCTCAGACCGGGTCTCGCTGGTCCAGAGCTCGCTCGAAGACTTCGTTGAAGAGGACGCCTACGACCTGGTGTTCATCAACATCTCGATGCACGAGTGCAGGGACATCGACCGGGTGACACGGAACATCAAGCGTTCGCTCAAGCCCGGTGGCGTGTTCGTAATCTCCGATTTCCCGTTCCCAGCGACGCACGACGGACTGCGGACGGTCCCGGCGAGAATCCTGACAGGAATCCAGTACTTCGAGGCGCAGATTGACGACCAGTTGATGCCGACTGCGGTGTTCGCTGACCTGCTTGACCGCCACGGTTTCAACGACGTTGCGGCCACCGACATCACGCCGGTGCACAACCTGATCTACGGCCGGAAGTAGCCCAAAGTTAGAGTACTAGATCACAGACCGAGCGGCCGCAGATGAATCAATCTGCGGCCGCTTCGCGTTCCCAAGCAGCAAGCTGCGTTTTCAGCGGTAAATCGCGTATTCGTCGGATGGATTGTCACCCCGACCGACGCAGAGGGATCTGACCGAGATAAGACGGTCACCTCTGCCACCGGAAAACACGACTCGCCATCGATCAAGACTCGCGGTCTGCGGCCGCTTCGCGTTCCCGTGGCCAGTTCGTGAATCGCAAACGACCGTTCGTGTTACATTCCGCCTGCTGCAACCAGCGATCAGCGCCGTCATCTGCCAGACAATTACCGGCACCAATGCAGCGCGCTCAACCAACACAAAACCACTGGAAACAACATGTCCACTTTAATCACCGGCGGAGCCGGATTTATCGGCGCTGAAGTCGTCAAAACGCTGCTGGACAGGGGCGAAACGGACCTCGCTGTTTTTAGCCGAAACCCAT
>JAJCYX010000118.1 GCA_029262715.1 Chloroflexota bacterium | reverse complement strand
CACCTGGCTGCAGGTTCTGGAAGTACACGTAGTCCAGGTACTCATTAGCTGCCTGCGTGGCTGCGGCCTGGTCAGGGGCCGTTGCCATCCTGTTGTAGAAGCCAAGGATCTCAGGCGACTCGAAACCGCAAGCGAAACCGCCGCGGGTCAGAGTTGTCTGAACAAGACCCTTAGGGAAGTGCCACGGGTTTGACTCGCGGCCCTTGTCACAGGAAGTGATCCAGGGGTGAACGTTCGAGCGGCCTACGACCGTTGGGCGGAAGGTCTGGTAAGAGAACTTCAGCGTGAAGGTCTGGAGACCGATCTGGGCCCAGAAACCAGCAACAGCGTCTGCAACCTCACCGGTTACAGCCGTACCACCACCGAGTTCAGGACCAGCGTAGACAGAAACCTCGAAGGCGTTACCGCCAAGGTTAGAGTCACTCTTGTCAGCCGAACCCTGCTGGTAGTCAGCATCACCAAAGCCGGTGATGATGTCGATTGATTCCTGCGGGTCAAACGGGTACTCCCACTTCGAGTCCCAGTTGGGGCTGGATGTGGAGAAGTACTCGACGTGAACCACGTTGCCAAGTCCACCGATCAGGGTCTCGTTGACCTGATCACGGTCAATAGCAACTGCCAGTGCGCGACGGACCAGGCGAGCCTGTTCCATGTCGTCATCACCGTGCTTGCCAGGGGAACCGATCCACGGAATGTCGTGGACGAAGGTTGCCTTGGTTGGCAGGTCCTGGCCCTCGTTCGGGCCACCAGCGTAAACGTCTTCCCAGAGGTTTCCTGAGAAGAACACACCCAGTTGAACGGAACCAGAAGTTCCGGTCTGGCCGAAGCCACCCTGGATGAATGCAGCAGCATCCTTCGGCTCAAGTAGGGCCGCGTCGACCTCACCTGTGCGAAGAAGCGATGCACGTGTCGTCGGCTCTTTAACTTCAACGAACTGAATTCGGTTGGTCTTCGGGGTCAGTTCCGAGAGGTAGTGCGAGCCACCATTTGCATAGCGGCTAACAATCGTTACCTGCTCGTCACGGTCCCAGCTCTCAACCTCAAACGGACCCGTGGCAATTACATTGTCACGGGAGAAGTCCGCACCGTTCTGGTCAAACGCGTCCTTCGAGAAGACAGCGAAAGACTGACCGGACTGGTTCAGGAAGTCGTCTTTCCACGTTGCGTCGAACTGTGTGAAGTCAAACGTAATCGTCGTGTCGTCAACTGCTGTCCACTCGCTCCACAGACCGTTAAAGTCACCGGCCTGACCGTGAATCGAGTTGGGGTTGGTAGCAGCGTTAGCGTCGTTCATGCTCCACGCAACGTCTTCTGCAGTCAGGGTGCCGAAGCCACCTGTGAACTCTGCGTCAGAACGAATTGTGACCGTGGCGCCTGAAAGGTCGCTTTCAATCTCGAATCCTGTGGCAAGCCACGGGGTCGAGCTGTCGTCATCCGCACGTAGGAACAGGGTCTCGCCAATTCCCCAGTAGTGAATGTTCTCAGGCGCCTGCGCCTGGTTGAGACCGTTCTCGTCACCTACAGCGTCTATCGCGATAACAGCAGTGTCACCGGGTGTTGACGGGCTTGGGATGTCGACCGAACCACCGCTGGTCGGTGTGTCTGTTGCCTGAGCCGACGGTGTGTTTGTCGCAGGAACCGAAGTTGGCTGCGATCCACTCGTCGGCGTATTGGTTGCCGGTACAGCTGTCGGGTCTTCGTCACTGCCACAGGCTACTGCCAGGGCAAGCGAACCACCGATAAGCACTCCGGCTATCATTTTGAATCGTCTTGATCGTCTAAACAATCAGCATTTCCTCCTCAGACGCGTCGTCTTTCAATATCCGTGAGAAAGACATACACAGCACGTTTAGTGCGGCGTTTGCACACGCCCATATTTAATCAAAGTGGCCCTCTGCTCCAACGACCTGCAGAGGCCGCTTGATAAGTGCGCCATGCACGCGCTTAACTGCGAGCCGCCTGGGTGGAAGGCCGAAAAACCGTTCGAAGTATAGATTTGGGCAATTAGGGTGTCAACGAAATTTAAGTGGCCTTAAGGAGCGGTTCTGAGAACCTCAGCGGTCAATTCTCGGCACCGGGCGACCTTCAAGAAAGGCAATCACGTTGTCTGCGGTTGCGTTCAATCCAGCGCTGAGAGCCTCATTTGACGCTGCGCCAGAGTGCGGTGTGAGAAGGACGTTAGAGAGTGACCGCAACGGGCTGTTGTGCGAGAGAGGCTCAAACTCAAAGACGTCCAGCGCAGCCCCTGCAATCGTGTCGTTCGTGAGGGCAATGATCAGGTCCTGCTCGCTAACAAGCCTTCCCCTTGCGGTATTGATCAGCAGTGCATTCGGCCTCATCTGCTCGAGCCGGGACAGGTCGATCAGGTGATCGGTGGCAGGAGAAAGCCGACCGTGCAGCGAAACGATGTCCGCCTCCTCCATCAGATCGTCAAGCGCTGTCAACTTTGCCCACTCAGGGAAATCGTCGCTCCTCGTCTTCTCTCCCTGCAACTGCATCGGGCATATAAGCACATCCATCCCGATGCCGTGAGCCAACTCCGCAAAGCGAAGCCCAACCGCGCCAGCTCCGATCACTCCGGCCGTTTTCCCTGCCAGTTGGGTAATTCGCACGCCCGGCCACTCCCCGCCCCTTATGCGCTGGTCCAACTCATGAACTCTGTGCGCCAGAGTCAGGGCCATCGCCATCGCATGCTCCGCCACCGCATTTGTCGAAGTGTTTGGTGTGTGTGTAACCGCGATACCGGCGCGCCTGACCGCGTCCATCGAGATGTTGTCGACGGCCGTTCCCCAGATAGCGAGATGACGTAACGCAGGAGCAGCTTCGATGACCGAGTGATTAAACGATGTTGATGAGCGAATGCCGATAACCGTGTTCGCAGACGCAATACGCGCAATCAACTCTCCCTCGTTCCTGGGCTGAGTTGTGTACACCACGGTTTCGATGTCGGACCTGCGCCTCAATCGCATTAGCGCGGTCGAATCTGCGAAAACGGGCGGGAAGTCATCTGGCACAACAACCTGGTGCTTCGGTTTCTCATTTTCGCCGACTGGGCCGCCCTGTCCAACTGAACTTGTTGGTCCAACTGGCGAAGAATCACCGGTCAAGTGGTCACTACCTTCAGTTTCAATATCAAATCGTGCTCCCGTCGCCGCACTGAGGCGGTGGAGACGACTTTCCGTAGCTTACGCGAGGTGACCGACCGCGTTCTATGGTGCAATCTGCACGCATTACGGAACACGAACAGCAAGATTTGGAGCCGTCGCTCCCTACGAAACGCTATTTGTTCACGGAGAATGAACTGCACTCAGTGCTAAGATTGAGACTGTCCATACAGCAAGATTGAGATCGCTACGGGCGCGTCACGTCCGATTCCCCTATCGACTCGCCCAATTGACCCAATGGAGACGTACTTGGCAAAGGTTCGAATGATGTACTGGAAGGAGATTCCCGTA
>JAJCYX010000117.1 GCA_029262715.1 Chloroflexota bacterium | reverse complement strand
CAGTGCGACAACTGCGGCCGTACCCTCGACCCGATAGACCTGATCGATATTCGTTCGAAGCGTGACGGCTCCACACCCGAGTTCAGGGACACCACGCACCTGTACTTCAAGTTAAGCGAGTTCCAGGACCAGCTTCAAACGTGGGTCGATGGGAAAGCGGATTGGCGACCGAACGTGCGCAACAATACGCTCAACTACCTGCGAGAAGGGCTGCACGACCGTGCGATCACGAGGGACATCGAGTGGGGCGTGCCGATCCCGGTGGAAGGCTACGAGTCCAAGCGTGTATACGTCTGGTTCGAAGCGGTAATGGGATACCTGTCAGCGACAAAGCTGCTGGCGAAGGAGCGAGGCAAGCCGGACGAGTGGGAAGAGTTCTGGAAAGACGAATCCGCCGAGACCTACTACTTCCAGGGCAAAGACAATATTCCGTTTCACACCATCATCTGGCCCGCAATCTTGCTAGGCTACGGTGGCCTGAATCTGCCGACAGATGTGGTTGCGAACGAATACCTGAACCTCGGCGAGACCGGATTTTCAAAGAGCCGAGGGAACGCTGTCTGGCTGCCAGATTACCTTGAGCGGTACGACGTTGACCCGCTTCGCTACTACCTCAGTTCGATCATGCCCGAGACATCCGATTCGGAGTTCACCTGGGCCGGGTACCTTGCAGCAAACAACAACGAGCTGGTCGCAACTTTTGGGAACTTCGTACACCGCGTGCTGACGATCACGACCCGAAACTTCGATAGCGCCGTTCCTGAGCCGGGTGATCTGGACGACGCGGACAGGACTGCGCTTGATGCCTGTGATACAGCACTCAAAGATGCATCGGCGGCGCTTGAGGCACGGCATTTCCGAGACGGTTTGCGGGCAGCCATGGCCCTTGCCCAGCACGGCAACAGGTACGTTGATCAGAAGCAGCCGTGGGCAACGGTGAAGCAGGACAAACCGGCTGCGACGACCACCTTATGGGTGGGATTGAACATAATTGCAACGCTGCGGACACTGTTTGCGCCATACTTACCGTCGTCCTGCGAAAAGATTCACGATATGCTTGGCCTGCCTGGCGATATCGCCGCTGACGGTTGGAATCGAGTTGAAATCAAGCCGGGCACTAAGCTAGCCTCACCCACCCCGCTGTTCCGAAAGCTGGATGACAGCATCGTAGATGAGGAAAATGCCCGACTGGGACAGCCCACATAGGTGAAGCCGATAAAGGTGCCCGTTGCTCGGAACCGATCCAAAAGAGAGAATTTACGTCCCAATTGCCGATGACCTCGACACGGTCATCGCGAACATCTCTAGTGTTGCCGAGACTGACGGTCCCGGCCCACCGCCGGAGATCGAAGCCCGGCTAGCGCAGGTTCTTGCAACGCCCGGCAAGCGCATTCGCCCTGCCATTACACTGCTTGCATCGAAGCTGTGGGGCCGTATCCCCGATGAGCGGACCATCAAGATGGCAACCGCGGTCGAACTGCTGCACATCGCCAGCCTGATTCATGACGATACCGTCGACAGCGCAGACACGCGCCGCGGCCACGCCACCGCATCAAACCTGTGGGGCGGAAACATCGCCGTACTGCTCGGTGACTTCGTCTTTGCGACCTCAGCTACATTTGTGTGCGACACCAACAGCGTCCGTCTGATCCGCCGGTTCGCCCAGACCATCGCCGAACTATCTCGCGGTGAACTGAACGAAATCCTCGAGTCATGGTCGTTGAAAACCAACCGAGACCGCTATCTCCAGCGCATCTATGACAAGACTGCATCACTGTTCTCCACCTCTGCAGAAAGCGGCGCGGTGCTCGGTGAAAGTGACGAGGATTCCGTCGCAAACCTCAGGGAGTATGGCTACAACCTTGGGATGGCGTACCAGGTGCTTGATGACCTTCTCGACTACGAATCGAACGCAGAACAGCTTGGGAAGCCAACGGCGAACGACCTGTCGAACGGGGTGCTGACCCTTCCCGCAATTCTTGCGATCGAGAGCGGTGAAGCCCGATCTGAGATCAGCACCTACCTCAGTGCCACGGACAACGAACGACCGCATCTGCTTACCGTCGCATACGATGCGATTTGTGGGTCTGACGCCCTGGAGCGCTCCCGATTCATTGCCAACGATTACATCGACGCCTCGCTAAAGAACCTGGAATCAGTTCCAGAGTCCGAGTCCAAAGAGGCACTGGTTCAACTCACCGGCTACATACGCGACAGGCAGTTCTAGTTGACGTCGTCGCGCATGAGCCCGACACGGCGCAGAAGGCTCACGCCACCACGAACCCTGCCAGTTCCAATCGATTACATCTTCGAGAAGCTGGAACCCCTCTACGGCCCGATTGAGTGGCGGCCTCGCTACAACGCCCTAGATGAGTTGATCTTTACGGTCCTCACGCAGCACACCTCAGACCTGAACGCGGAGCGAGCGTTCGATGAGCTTCGAAGGCGCATCCCAACATGGGGCGAGGTCATTGAGGCAGACAACGCTGCGGTTACTAGCGCCATCCAGTCAGGCGGTCTTGCGAACCAGAAATCGGTGCGGATCCAGAACATCCTGCTAGAGATAGTCAGGCGTCATGGTGCGCTTGAGCTGGAGTTTCTGAAGGGATTTGAGGTTGATGCAGCTCGCGAGTGGCTGACCGAGCTACCAGGAGTTGGTCCGAAGACGGCTGCCGTCGTGATGGCGTTCGCACTGGGTATGCCCGCGATACCGGTCGATACGCACATCCACAGGGTCTCAGGCAGGCTCGGTCTCATCCGCGAGGGGACCAGCGCTGACGACGCGCATGTGGTGCTGGAGAAGATCGTGGAGCCACAGGACCGCTTCAACCTGCATGTCCTGTTAATCACGCACGGCAGGAAAATCTGCAAGGCCCGACGATCGCTCTGTGGCGACTGCCCGGTCGCAGATCGTTGTCCGTCACGAGGCAAGTTCGGCTGAGACAAGGGTGTTGTGACTCTGAGCAGCAAACTGCGTCAGCATCATGCGAGAGTTCCTTCTCCCGTTTTTTGAGTGCCCATGCATGTCCCGCAAGCAACGGATAACCTGCTGTCGATGATCCTCGGCTTCCGGCGGTGAAGCGATTCTTGAACCGACAAACTGCCTGAGCCACCTAAACTGCCTTTATGTCAATTGATCGCGACGGTAACCATGACCACGTTCAGCATCGCCACATCTTCTCTCGATAACCCGTCATCGGCCCGACACGCTGTAGAGTGGGCCATCGAGCACGGTTTTGACGGCGTTGAGTTCAATGCACCTGACATCGTGTTGTCCGACTTGAGTTCGGACGACCGGCAGTTCCTGGTGGCAATGGCAAACTCACACGGATTGCGGTACACCCACCACTTTCCGCCATCAGCGACTCCGGGCTCACACGATGATGCAAGGCGTGAGAGCGATTTGAAGATGCTCATAGATGAGATCAAGGCGTCGAGTGAAGTCGGGGTAGAGGTAATTGTGATTCACCCGGGCAAACTTCACGTCAATGGGCTTAAACCGGAAGATATTTCTGAGCCGGACCGTGCGGTATCACTATCGCATTTTGTCGATTTTATGAAGGCAGCGGCACCCGTAGCCGGGGACGCCGGGGTCGTTATCGGTGCCGAAAACATGCACTACATACCCGGATGGTTAATCCGGAAACACAGTGAACTGGCCGACGCAGTTGACGCAATCGACAGTCCAGCGGTGGGAATCACTTTTGATGTCGGGCATGCCTGGGGGTCCGGCGGCATCAGTGAGGGGATCAGGATTCTTGGAGATCGCATACGGCATGTCCAGGTTCACGACGCCCGCGGACCTGAAGGAGCGGGCAACGTTAAGGATCAACACCTGGAAATTGGGACTGGTTTGATCGACTTCGGGCCCATTGGTGACCTGGTCAAATCAAACGGGTTCATCTGCACACTTGAGACATCGGGTTTCAGAGATGACCGTGAGGCTTTGGCAATACGGAGCCTGGACTTGTTGCAAAAAATGTGGGGATAACAGCGTCTCCTGCGGCGCCCGCAAC
>JAJCYX010000116.1 GCA_029262715.1 Chloroflexota bacterium | reverse complement strand
ATGATGTGTGTTTTAGCCATGCGTAACCTTTTAGTTACACATGTAACCCAATCTGTTACATAACCATTTGTGCCTTTGCGCGCCCATTCGTCGCACCAGAGCCTGGTTATCAAATGAACGGTTTCGTACACGCTCAGAACGTTGACGTCCGGCGCAGAGAATACGACGTGAACAGGCGACCGGCAGAAAGCCGTGGATTCGCCCAGAACGGCAAGACCAGCTGGTACCGAGGGTGGGATTCGAACCCACACGCCCCTTTTGGGGGCCGCGGGGTTTAAGCCCGCTGCGTCTACCATTCCGCCACCCCGGCACAGATTTCTGTAATCATATCTGTGTCGGCCATCAAGCCGGATGTTCCCAAATGTAACCAGTTGCCGAAATCGAGCCACTATCACCTATGTCATCTCAACCAGAACAACCTCAAGCGATAGGAATAATCGGCGGCACAGGACTGTACGAACTACCAGGTTTTGAATCAGCGCAGTGGGTCACTGTTGAAAGTGCGTTCGGTGAGCCTTCCGATCAACTGCTCATCGGAGAGTTCGCCGGGCATCGCCTGGTGTTTTTGCCTCGTCACGGCCGTGGCCACAGAATTCCGCCGACGGAAATCAACTACAGGGCAAACATCGAGGCTATGAAGCGAGTCGGTGTAACGCGTATCGTGTCCTTCAGTGCAGTCGGCTCGCTGCGAGAAGACCTTGAGCCGGGAACGTTCGTCCTGGTAGATCAGTACATCGACCGAACATTTGCTCGCAACAAGTCGTTCTTTGGCACCGGATTCGTAGCGCACGTCAGCATGGCAGATCCGGTCTGCGCCACAACCTCAGCCACTCTTGCAGATGCGGCGAACGGAGCGGGCATTAAGTCAAAACCTGGCGGTACATACGTCGTCATGGAAGGGCCACAGTTCTCGTCGCGCGCCGATTCAGAACTTCACGGGTCCTGGGGCGCTGATCTGATCGGTATGACGAACATGCCTGAGGCCAAGCTGGCTCGAGAGGCCGAGGTCTGCTACTCGACAGTGGCAATGGTCACAGACTACGACTGCTGGCATGACGAACACGAAGCAGTATCAACAGCGTCTGTACTCGATGTGCTCAAAGAGAATTCCGAGCACGCGAAAAGCCTGGTCACCGCCTCAGTTCCGAAGCTCGCAAGCCTGACAGAACCGTGTGAGTCAGGGTGTCATCGGTCGCTCGATCACGCCATCGCCACTGCGCCAGACCACCGAGACCCGGAGCTGGTCAAGCGGCTTTCTGTAGTCGCCGGTAGAGTGGGAAACCAGGCCGGATGGTGAACAGTCACCGACCTGGTTTTACTGTTTACCTGTTCGGCTGAGGTGTGACCCTGAGATACGGGCGCTTCCTGTCGATGCCCTTCGTAAACATCTTGTCTGCATCTTCGTCGGAGACCGCAGGCAACACGACCACATCGTCGCCATCTCGCCAATTCGCGGGCGTAGCAACTTTGTAGTTGTCAGTTAATTGCAGCGAATCGATAACCCGCAATATCTCAGCAAAGTTTCTGCCAGTTGAAGCCGGGTACGTGAGCGACAATCGCAATGTCTTGTTTGGGTCGATGACGAACACCGACCGGACGGTCATGTTTGTGCCGTCAGCCTGAATCATTTCGTACTTTGAAGCCACCGACTTATCTCCGTCAGCAAGTATCGGGAAGTTCATGCTGACGCTCTGGGTCTCTTCAATGTCCTTGACCCAGCCGCCATGATTCGAAAGCTCATCAACGCTAAGGCCAATCACCTTCACGTTCCGCCTGTCGAACTCGCCCTTCATTCCTGCGACCGTGCCCAGCTCTGTAGTGCACACCGGAGTGTAGTCAGCAGGGTGTGAGAAGAGGATGCCCCAGCTTTCACCGAGGTATTCATAGAGGTCGATTGTTCCTTCAGTGGATTCCTGCTGGAAGTTAGGTACCTTGTCTCCGAGTAGAAGTGCCATGATTTTGCTCCTGAGCGTGTCCATCACCGATTCAGACACATTTGAAAGATGCTGATCGTCCCCCACCAACAGCCCGTAGGCGGCTGCGAGTATACAAGTGATGCGGGTCTCACAGTGCTGTTATGCCAGAATTTCCGTTCAATTAGGCAATTTGGCGCTAGAATCTGCACTGACTCAAATGCTGTGGTCAGATGTACTGTCGAATCACGCTGCGTCCATTCGTCGATACGTTAAAACATCCGGGATCAGGAGGAAATGATGCGATTTGCGTTGTTGATCTACTCGACTGAGGCCAATCGAGCAAAGATGACCGAGGAAGAAGGCCAGAAGAATATGGGTGAGTGGTTCGCCTACACGGAAGATCTTCAGAAATCTGGAAAGATGCTGGCTGGCGATGCCTTGATGCCGGTCAGCACAGCACACACGGTCCGTCTTGAGAACGGACAGGCGAGCGTGATGGACGGCCCATTCGCTGAGACCAAGGAGCAGTTCGGTGGCTTCTACATTCTTGAAGCCAATTCCTGGGAAGAGGCAGCCGAGTCTGCGAAGAAGATGCCTATCGCAGAGGGCGGCTCAGTAGAGGTAAGACCTCTGATGGAGTTCGACCAGAGCTGACTCTGATCAGGCCGCGGTGTGCCCGAGGAGCCGGTGCATGTCGTTAACCTGATCGACGTTCGCGATGAAGCCGCATTTTTTGCAACGGAACATGGACGGTCCGCCCTTGCGGCGCGGCGTCTTTCCAATGCGATCGTTGTGACAGTTGGGGCATCGCTCGAGGGCGATGCCTCTTTCGTCGTACTTTGGGAACGCCGAAAGTCGAACGGGCTTGTGCGAGGGCATAAGTTATCTCCGAGGGGTTTCTATTAACCGTGCCTCGATAGATATTGTCCACACAGGGTTTGATCGCTCAATCAATTCGGTGTGATAACCGTTTGAGCCGCTCCCTAAGTCCGAAATGCCGGAGTTAGACGTGGAGACCCATGGGTGCCGATTCTGTTAGCCATTCAGCGCCATCGCCCGTTATCAGGAAGTGGTCCTCCATGCCGACGAATATGTCGCCATCACCGGAGAACATGATGTGCGGTTCGAGCGTCACACTCATACCCGGTTGCAGTATCGTTGGATCGTTAAGCGCAAGATAAGGCGGTTCATGGACAACTCGCCCGACTCCGTGCCCCGTGTACGGAACCAACGGTGGTTGCCCGATAGCTTCGTACATCGCCAGTTCAGTCCGTCTGATGTCCGCCACCGACACACCCGGCTTCAGCTCAGGCATCAGGTCCAGGATGAGCTGCCTCTCGAGCCTGTGCGCAGTCTCCATCTCATCTGAGACCTCCTCATGGGCGGTCACTCGCGAAAGATTACAGACGTACCCACCGAACTTCGCTTGCGCGTCGATTCGGATGAACATGCCGGGCTTTAGACGTACATCTCCACTTGCGGGAGAACCGTTTATCAGACTTAGTCCGGCCGGTCCGAAAATGACGTAAGCCCGCTCATACTCAAGTCCGTTGTCCATGCAGTGTTTGATGAAGATGCGCTGCAGGTCCGGCTGTGTCATGCCGGACTGTGCGTCTCGGACAGTAGATAGCCATGCACGGCTTGTCCGCAGACATGACTCCCTGAGCCGTCTCTGCTCCTCCGGGCTCTTGACCATGCGTAACTGCCACAGAATGTCCTCGGCATCCACCAGCTTGATATCCGGCAATCGCGCCATCAGCGCTTCCACATACTTGACGCCTAAAAACCGCTTCTCAATGGCAATCGTGCCTGAACTCAGTCCACGAGACTCTATGGCCTCGGCAACAACAGCCATTGGGTCGCCGGGATCCGGGTTCGGGTCGAGTGGATCATCCCATGTCTGGATGTAGTAGCCCGGTCCCCAGTAGCGACGGTCTTTGATCCACGGATCCATGATCGAGATAGTGGTCTGTTCAGACGCGCCCGCTACGAGGAACGGCTCGGCTGTCTGATCGGCAGGAATTCCCACAAAAGTCTTGTGTGTCGCCTCGACGGCCCACAGCAGGTAGTAGTCGTCACTCACGGGATGCCAGTAGTCCGAAAGATACCCAACGCCGTGCTTCGACGATGCCAGCAAAAGGTCGGCTCCCATTGCATTCATCAGCCGGGTGGCCTTCTCACGCTCAAACAGTTGCATTGAAGTTCCTCAGTCTGGTCTTAAACCACTCGTCGGCATCGTACGCCACTTCTCATGTAACCGAAATTCCGAATTCGCTGGCCAAACTAAACGCACTCCGACGGTAATCCGGAAATTACAGTTCAAATGGCACACTTCTAGTTGTCTGCGAAAGATGTATGTGAACTGAGCAAGCTCTCGTCGACCGGCACGCAGGCCAATACGAGCAACTTAAACAGGCGGATTAACTGGAATGTCCTGGCGAACTGGAATAGCGATTCTTTCGTTCTTCGCACTCGTGGCGGTGATTCAGTTCCCGCGTATTGCGGAATATGTTCGAGAGCTATCCGAGCCCGTGACAATTGTCGGTGTGCCAGAACCGGTAATCGCGGCCCCTGCGGACAACAGAACGCCGTCAGCAGATTCGACGCCGCCCATCAGCCGAGTAGTCACGGATTCCGAGCTATCGGTCGATGAGCTGAAACTGCTGGCCCTGGACTACATCAACGAGGACCGTAAACTCCACGGGTTGAACCCGGTTGTGATGGGAACCAACGTTGCAGCCCAGTTGCACGCTGAAGACATGGTCTCTGGCAGGTACCTCGGGCACTGGTGGCTTGATGGCCGGAAGCCGTACATGGTTTACAGCGAAAACGGCGGCACGAGCTATGTGTCTGAAAATGCGGCTCGTACCGGTTTCTCAGAGATCGAGTTCAATGAGCTCTGCTCTGGCCCGAATATCACATGCGACAAGGTGAACCCGGCAGGTGATATTCAGCGGCTGCACCACGCAATGGTCTATGACGACGCCGGTTCCGAATGGCGTCACCGGATCAACATACTCAATCCAGACCACCGCGTGGTCAATATTGGAATTGCCTACACTGATCGTTTCCTGGCGCTGGTTCAGCACTTCGAAGGCGGCGATGTGACGGCAGCTCGCCCTCCCGAATTCGATGGATCAGTGCTGAAGATCCGCGCTGACCTGAACCGCCCTGATCTCACCGTGTTTCCTACGGTTCAGGTTCATTATGAAGAGAACCCTGTCGAGCGAACCGGAGTCGAGATCGAAGAGTTCAAGACTTACTGCGTCGGTGGTGGATTCTCAGATGAGTGTGGCGAACCGATTGTGCAGATACTGCCTCCTCCGCAAGCTGGAACGCGCTATCTGAACCTTCCTGCAAACGTGGTTGTTGCCAGGAGCTGGGTCGTATCCGGTGGCGATATCGAGATTATCGCTGACATCGGTTCATTCGCCGACCAGCCCGGTGTCTACACCACTACGCTGTTTGAAGACGAAGGCAACGGCGTGAGTGGCAGCGTCCTGATGCAGCTATCGACAACTAGGAACTAGCTGGCGGACAGGTGGATCACGGCTGAAGCCGCTTGTCCGACCTATCTGTCGCTCAATACCGCAACTAGCCCGCGATCTATTCTCGAATCTGAGTCGTTAACGCCCTTCGACAGGTGCTACCTGCTAGCCTCTACATCAGGTGCCATTACTGAACGGGTGTTCTAGGCCGTTTGCTGAAAGAGTGCGGGTTTCCTGAAGAGATACAGAAAATTCGGGTGCATGACCTGAGGCACTCGCTGGTATCGATCTTGCTAGCTGAGGGTTTGGACCCGCGGCTCGTTGGCGACTACGTTGGTCATTCGAGTCCTTATACGACGCTCAGTATGTATGCGCACATGCTACCGGGTGAGCAGCAGAGATCTACGACGGTGTTGGAGGATCGGCTGGGATGACCACTGAACCAAGGCCAAGCAGACAGTATGGGGAAGCCATGATCGAAACGGTCAAGGTGTGGTACGTGCTCTCTGATTTATTGCTGAACTTGGATCGTCGGATGGATTCCCAAGACGAAGTGTCCGCTGTGGATGAACTTAGTACCAGCCTTGCGCATCACATAAATAGCAGCAGGGTTGAGTCTGTACTACTGTTGGAGATGATTGTTGGCGACCTAAAAAGGGTAAAGCGTCCACAGGACCATCTATTGGGCTCTCAAACTGCCGTCGTGTTCAAAGTGAATTCAACGAACGCAACTGTGCAGGGTAGGCAAGCTTCAACATTCGTCGATCTTGGGAACGACAGTCACATTCCACCTAGCTATCCCATCATTGTAAGTAACGTGAGGCCAATTTCGACGGCTAGTAAGCCAGCAAACGTTTTCTTCTGGACTACTTGCGAATTCGTAGCTGGTCGTGAACTGGCTGTCGGGACCGATCCGAACGAACGGGTACCGACTGACTCCACACCCGTACCTGATCGCCCTCCTAGCACTGCGAAGGTCACAGCAGATCGAGCAACCGGTTTAGCGATCCGCTCAGTCACCATTGTTATCGAGCGAATCGAAGCATTCATCGAGACTGAACTGCCTCACCCTCTTGGCGAGAATCTTCGCAGCCTTACGATTCCTGAGCTACGCCGAGTGCTAAGTGATCTTGAAAGCGCTCAACTCACACCCCAACAGGCGAGTCGAAGACTCAGAACGATAGGCATATTTATAGCGGGCATGCTAAGTATGGTGGTACTCGTAGGCGAGGCATCTGATGCAGGCGAGGAGATCGTAGGTGACATCTCCCACCTGGCAAATCAACTTGAGGTGGAAGGCGCTCCACCGGCCGAAGCTCTGGAGCCACCGGGGTTGCCGCGTTTGCCAGGAGATGAGGTCGGGAGTGACGAGTAGCATGGCGGGGCTAGAGGACAGGTTGGGGTAGGGTCCGTTTTGGAGAAAACAAGAGACAGCAACAACGTTCACAACGATATCTCAGAGTCACTTTCATCCGTGTTTGCAGTCGCGGAGGCTCGATTACGAGAGTTGGA
>JAJCYX010000115.1 GCA_029262715.1 Chloroflexota bacterium | reverse complement strand
CCTGCCCGACCAGACAGGCGTTCATATGTCTCCTGAGTTCATCGCACGTCTGCACGAGGAGCTGCCTTCCGCAAAGCACCTGAAGCTGGAAGACCCGCCGTCGCCGCAGAAGGTCACGCGGGTTGTGGCGGCAACTGGTGGGAACATGTCGGTATTTGGCGGGCTTGGTGGAGCGTTCCTGTTTGAAGAGTTGCGCAGGGGCGCATCCGGCACTATGACCGGGTTCGCCTACCCGGAGGTGCTGGTAGCGATTCATCGCAAGATGTCATCGGGGGATGTCGAGGGCGCTCGTTCGGTGTTTTATAGGTGGCTACCGCTGATAAGGTACGAGAACTCGGTCGGTATTGGCCTGAGCATTCGCAAGCACCTGATGGCCCGACGAGGACTACTCGACACCGCCGATGTGCGCCCCCCAACGCCGAGAGTCGGACAGGACACACTGGATGAACTCGACGATCTGCTCGGGGCGATGGACCTCAATTTGAGCGATCTTTAACTGTGGGCAAGAGTTCTGGGCAAGCCTCGCCCGCCATGGGCTACGTAAGTTCAAGATATATCCATCGCAATGCTGGTAACGTGATTACTCACAGGTGTCCCTCTGATGAGCCTGCAGTAACGACGACCTGAGCAATACCATGACCACGGATCAGGAGAAAACGAACAGCGACGGGCACGTTTTCTGCGCGCACTGCGGCACAGAGAACTCTAAAGACACGTACTCCTGCGACCGCTGCGGCGAGAAGATCTACTTTCCTGATCCGCTGAAACCCCCACCGATGGGGATCGTTGAGTGCCAGAACTGCCTGACCGCAAATGAATCGCGGGCCTCTTACTGCGTGAAGTGCGGAGAATCTCTCACAAACGCAGCCAGAATCAATGTCCTGGGTTCAGGCGATTCCGCACGGAAGGCTCCGCACACTCAACCCGGTGGAATCCGCCTGCGCCAGAGAGACCGCGAGCCTACGCAGAGACCCCCTTCATCTCCTGATCCAAAACGACCTGAGCAGGGTCCTCCCAGTACGAAGGTTCCTCCAACCGCGCCCGGGGCGAGAATTCGAGAGCCTGAGCGCGAAAGGGAGCAGCGAGAGGACGCCAGGGAGAAAGCGGGCGAGCAGGAGAGACAGAGCACCGATTCGAATGAGGGTGCAAACGATTCAGGAACGCGATCTGGGCGGCTGCCAAAATCCGCAAAGGGATGGAACACTGCTGCATTCCTGATTGGACCGATATGGGGACCGGCCAACGGCGTCTGGCTCGGTGTGGTCGGAATCCTCTTCTTCGTGATACCAGAAAGCATTCTCACACTTGGTCTCCGGTTCACTCTTTATCTCGCATTCGGCGCATTTCTTGGATTTCGAGGTAACGAGATGGCGTGGAGGGCGAGGCGCTGGCCCTCTCTTCAGCACTTCAGACGGGTTCAGCAACAGTGGATGCTTGTCGCGCTCGTGGTGAACCTGGTATTGCTGTTCTTGATCCCAATCTTGTTGCGCGGTTAAGACCCGCGTTAGCTGCTCGGTCGAGAAGACACGTTGTCGGCGATCCACTCTCCCAGCAGGTTCACGGAAAGCGCCAGCAGCGCCAGTGTGATTCCAGGCCATATGATGAGCCACGAAGCGCCGTACATGTACGTCTGCGCATCCCCGCCAAGCAGCCCGCCGAGCGTAATGCGGCCTGGTGTGACCCCAAGAAACGCAAGAGCTGCCTCGATAAGTACCGCCGCACCGGCTTGGCTTGCCGCTACTATCGCCCACGGACCAGCTGCATTCGGTACAAGGTGACGAAACAGAATGCGCGTGGTCGAAGCTCCGTTGATGCGCGCCGCAGCGATGTATTCGGCGTTGCGCAGAGACACCGCAGACGATCTTGCAACCCGAATTGTCAGAGGTGCAAAGGCGACGCTAATCGCCAGTGTCACGCTCCAGAATGATGCGCCGGCAGCGGCAACCACCGCCAGAGCCAGCACCACGAGCGGCATTGCCATCACAGCATCCACCACACGCTGGAGCAGCAGGTCGGTGGCACCGCCGCGATAGCCACTGAACAGTCCGACGATTCCGCCTCCGATGCCTGAGACGACTATCACAACAACCACTGCGTAGAGCGAGTTACGTGCGCCGATCGCAACACGGCTGAACTGATCTCTTCCGAGTTGGTCCGTGCCCAGAAGCTGCGAACTCCCAGGTGATTCCAAGATTTTCGAAAGTTGTTGCCGGTCAGGGTCGGGTCCGATCTCAGGGACAAGCACGGCGATGAGCACGATCAGCGCCGCCAGCGCAGCACCAATAAGTCCGGGACGGGAAACGTGAGTTCGAGTAAGTCTGGCTGACGGCGTTTTCAAGGACGAGATGCTCATGCGGCGACTCGCAGTCTGGGATCCAATCTGGTGTACGCGAAATCGATCAGCAGGTTGATCAACACCGCCGTCACCCCGGACAGAAGCACCAGCGATTCAACAACCGGGAAGTCGCGAGCGAGCACCGATTCGACGAGTAGCCGACCAAGACCGGGAAGCCCGAACACCTGCTCGATCACTACAGCTCCGCCTAGCATGAATACAGCTTGAGCGCCCACAACCGTGACTGTCGGAAGCATGGCGGTACGAAAAGCATGTTTCGCAAGCGCTACCTGGCGTGAGAGGCCACGGGCGCGGGCCATCAGGAAATACTGGGTGCCTGCGGCTTCCAGTGTTGAGGCTCGAACGACTCTCAGGAGAATCGCGGCTGGCCGGATCGATAACACTACTGCCGCAGGAAGCACAGCGCTGAGGTTCGCTCCGGGTGACGATGAGAACGGTTCGTAGCCGAGCGCCAGGAAATGGCCTGTCCAGCTCGCGGTCGCCACGATAAGCACCAGGGCCAGCCAGAAGGATGGCATCGAGAGAGCGACGAGCGCTGCACTGCGAATGAGCGTATCCGGAAGTGAGTGGGCAAAGCGTGCTGCGGCCAATCCGCCGACCAGCCCGACCAGCACTGTGATCACCAGCGCAAAAAGCGCCAGTTCCGCTGTGACCGCCAGCCTCGGGCGAATCTCGTCCACAACCGACCGGCTGCTTGCGAGCGATCTTCCGGGGTCAAGGCGGACTGCGTCGCCAAGCCAGTCTGCGTACTGCACCGGCCATGACCGGTTTAGTCCAAGCTCTTCACGCAGCTCTTCGATGTCGGCAGCGGCCAGTCCGCCTTCACCGGGAGAGCGTGCGATTGCAGCAGTAACAGCATCACCGGGAGCGATCCTCAACAACACGAAAGCTGCAAGCGTGACCAGCCAGAGTGTCAGAACACCCAGTGCGATCCGGCGCGCCAGGTATGCCATTTGCAGTTAACTCTCCGGCCTGAGATAGACCTCATCCAAGCGCCGTCCCTGGTAGAGGCTGGGGCCGCCGGGCTGTAGTCCAACTACGTTGTTCCACACAGGCGACCGTCGAGAGCTCCACTGGAACCAGATCTTTGCATCCTTTTCCCAGATGATGCGCTCGATCTCGGTTAGTAACTCGCGACGAAGGTCAGGGTCAAGTTCTCTACTTTGCTGTTGGATCAACTTATCGAGTTCCTGATCGCACAGGCCAGGAAAGTTCTCTGCTCCTCCACAACTGTAGTGAGAAGGAAGGACCGAGTCCGGGTCGTCCAGTGCAAACGAGTGGCTATGGCCGATCATAGCGAAATCGCCGTTTGTGATCCGTTCCTGGTATTCAACCGACTCCACCGGGACAACCTTTGCCTCGATGCCAACTTCGACCAACTGACCCGCCACAAATTCTGACAGTAGCTGGAAGAACGGGTTCGCCCTTGTGTGGATTGTTGTTGAGAAGCCATCGGGGAATCCGGCTTCTGCGAGAAGCTCTAGCGCCCTTGCCCGATTGGCCGTCACATCGCCATAACCTGGAAGCTGACCGATCTGCGAATCGGGAAAGGCGAACTGCCCTCCCGGCGGAAGAATGGCTCCTTCAAACCCCTTACCAAGAACAATGTCGGCATCGGAGCGAGAGATGGCGAGGTTCACTGCACGCCGTACCTTCGGGTCGTCGAACGGAGGTCGATTCAGGTTGAGCTGCACTGTGTTGCCACCTGCAGAAGGAGTGCGGAAGACCGTGATCCTACCGGCGAAATTCTCCTCCAGATCCCTTGCCTCGGGCTCTGTAATGATCGCTATCGAATCCACCTCATGAGACCGTAACGCGGCCATTCTGACAGCTGGCTCGGGGATCACGAGAAAGTCGATCTGGTCCAGGTACGGAAGTTCCGGCATGTAGTAATCTTCATTGCGATCGAGGGTATAGCGGGAGCCACGAATCGCCTCGCCTGCTTTGAACGGCCCCGTGCCAATCACCGCTTCAAAAGCGGTCATAGATGGTGGGTCGAGCGCCAACGTGGCCTGTCGCGGGAATATCGAGACGTAGACGCTCGCTATGTTCGGCAAGAAGGATGCGGCGGCGAAGTCCGTTTCGATCACCAATCTGCCGTTCTCTGAGCGAATCTGCTCAGGATCCGAGATGTACCGACCGATGGCGCTTGCCCTGCCAGGTGCGATCCCCGGAGGCAGGTCAATCGCTCTACGCAGACTGAACACAGCGTCATCCACCGTGAATGGCGTCCCGTCGTGCCATAACACGTCGTCGCGAAGATCGAAGCTCCATGTCCTGCCGTCACCGTTCATGCTCCAAGCAGCGGCAAGGTCTGGCTCGATCACACTGTGGGCGTCTGCCGATGCCCGAACCAACTGAGATAGCAGCGGATTACAAGGGTGTACCGCCTGGTAGCTGAGAGCGCGGGCTGAATGGAGATCGCAACTGGCGGGATCTGAGGCCTGCGCTATCCGAAGAGTTCCACCGTGCCGTGCCGATGGAGGTTGTGAAATCTCTGTCTCAGCGACAACAGCCGTAGTTGTTTCATCAGCATTGGGCCCGCGGCTCGTCGGTGTGGTGAAAGCATCGGGCTCTGACTCACTGGAACAAGCGGTAATAAGGGCAATCAACAGGAAAGTGGTCGAGACGAGAATGGAGCGGTGCAGTTTCAGACAGGCAGGAAGTTCAAAGTTCAAGAGGCGCACCAAACGGCACATGGTTTGCCGTTCAAAAAGCAGACAGAAAGCGAATCGCCTCACTCAAAGACCAGAGAGAATCAGGTGGCTCGCCGGACCGACTCGCCCCATCTACCCTCGTGCTCGCGTGCCTGTGTCTCGAAGTGCTCCCGGTAC
>JAJCYX010000114.1 GCA_029262715.1 Chloroflexota bacterium | reverse complement strand
GTTGGCCTTCCTCATCGTCGGGCGGTGTCTGGTTACCTGAGAAGTCACCGAGATTCACGGCGAGGTCCCAGTCGAAGCCGCCAGCGGCGTTTTCGGATTGTTCTATCGCCTCCGCAAGGCTTCGTCTGCCGAAACGAATGTCGGTACCAACATGAGCGTCCGATACCGCCCACAACCGTAGGTTGGTTTTCTGAGAGGTCACTGGCCATCTCCGTGTGCGATTGGTCACGCTTCAGTCGGTTTTCGAAATCTATCGCTGCATTGCCGTATTCGGCGGTCTTTCGTCCGCTCTCCTCCGGCGTATACTGCCGCCGGAACGGGCTTCAGAATACACCGGGATTCACCGATTCGATCAATGAAGAAATCGCGGATGGCCGCCGCGGCGAGCCGTCAGTAGGAGCACGAATGCCAGCAATTACCAACGTCGAGTTCCGCCAGTTCTCGGCAAATCACCACAATGCCCAGCGTAACTGGCTGCTGGTCAAACTCAACACAGACGACCCGAACGTCTACGGCATCGGGGACGCCAGCCCGATGGAGGACGAGGAGCAGGTCAAGGGGCTCATCACCGCCTGGACCGAGAAGTATCTGAAGGGAAAAGACCCGCTCGATTCCGAAGTGCTCTGGACCACCATGTACCACGACCCGCACGCCCGTGGCGGGCGTCTTGCGTCCACCGCAATATCGGGTATCGACATTGCGCTATGG
Organism: Chloroflexota bacterium; assembly: GCA_029262715.1. Lineage (GTDB taxonomy): Bacteria > Chloroflexota > Dehalococcoidia > Lucifugimonadales > Lucifugimonadaceae > JAJCYX01. Next base: position 2,851 of record JAJCYX010000114.1, on the reverse strand, counting down.
GACCTGAAAGGCAAAATCCTCGGCAAACCCGTCTACCAGTTGCTCGGTGGCGCACATCGCAAGAAAATTCGGGTCTATGCGAACGGCTGGTACACGAACCCCGGCACACCGCAACAGAATGCAGACGAGGCCAAGAAGGTGGTGGACATGGGGTACACCGCCATGAAGTTCGACCCCTTCGGGCAGCACAACTACTACAAGATATCGCTCGCAGAAGCGCAGCTTGCTGAAGATCGCGTGGCTGCGGTTCGCAATGCCGTTGGCCCAAACGTAGACATCCTCGTCGAAGCCCACGCCAAGTTCGACGTTATGAACGCAATACAACTTGGAAAGCGATTAGAGCCGTACAGGCCGCTGCTCTACGAAGAGCCCGTATCCGAAGAGCGAGTTTCAGAACTGCTTGAGGTACGAAGAAAGGTGAACATCCCCATCGCCACCGGTGAGCGTCTCTACACAAAGTTCCCTTTTGCCGAGATCATCGAGCGGCACGCAGCTGATGTGTTGCAGCCGGACATCGCAAACGCAGGTGGAATCACCGAATTAAAGAAGATCGCCATCATCGCCGAGGCAAAACACATTACGATGGCGCCACACAACGTCTGCTCGCCAGTAGGTGCCATGGCCGAGATGCATCTTGACGCCTCAATAATCAACTTCGAGATTCAGGAGTACCACGCAGAGTTTTACACAGAGCATTACTTCACTGTGTGCGACGGCTTCGTGCGGCAGGAAGATGGCTACGTAACGCTTGGCGATGAGCCCGGCCTGGGGCTACAGCTGAACGAGGATGAGATCTCAGCTCATCCTGCCCTGGAGCGGGTGCATGCGAGGGGCGGAAGCGTTAAGGGCATCTGAGCGGCGAACCGGACTGGCACGCCAGTATTTCAGCTGCTTAAAGGACGTAATTTCGGGGATGCTCGGAAGGAAATGCTATGAATCAAGAAGACAAGATTTTCGATAACCCCACCGAATGGGTTGCGAAGCACATCAACCGTTACGTCAGATCAGACGGGAGCAGTGGTCACGAATGGAATGGTGCACCAACGCTGCTGATCACTACGCGTGGCAGGCGTTCAGGCAAGCGTCGACGCACTGCGTTGATCTACGGCAAGGACGGAGACCGCTATGTCATCGTGGCATCGAAGGGCGGGGCAGAAAAACATCCAGCCTGGTACTTGAATCTGGCTGACGACGCAGCTGTAGAGGTCCAGGTGGAAGGTGATAAATTCGAGGCGATGGCAAGCACGGCGAATCCGGAAGACAAGGCGCGGTTATGGCCGATGATGAACTCGATCTGGCCGCCGTACGACGAGTACCAGGAGAAGACGGACCGAGACATCCCAGTAGTCGTACTCGAAAGAACCTAACCGCTGGCTAGCCAGACTGGCGAGCCAGATTTTCGCTGCTGACGGTTGCCGCGCCGATGACGCTGACAGATAGAGAACACATTGAGACTGTCCGCAATTTAGACCGACAGGATCTTGTAAAAAAACAGACTAAGGAGAAAGCCGAGTGATTGAAAACACCATACTGAAGGCAAACAAAGAAGGTCGCAAGGGACTGGTCTTTTCGTTGACTTTTCCTTCGCTCCATCTTGTAGAGATGGCGGCACACGTAGGATTCGAAGCGATCAACCTCGACGGTGAACACGGCTATTTCAATGAAGGGGCCATCGACGATATCTGTCGTGTCGCAAACGGCTACGGCATGTCGGTCACTGCACGTGTGCCTGACAATGCGGCGTACCAGATCAATCTCTACCTCGACCGCGGAATACAGGGTGTAACAGGGCCGCACATCAACACTGGTGCAGAAGCGCAGGCGTTCGCAGATGCCTGCCTGTTCCCACCAGCGGGAAAGCGCTCGTGGGGCGGTGGCCGTGGAACGGAGCTCAACGACCAGGTAAAACTGGACGCACAATATGGCGGAAAGTTAGGCTTCGCAGAGTGGTCCAACGCCAACATGATCGTTGTCGCGCAGATCGAGTCCAAGCAGGCGTGGGACAATCTCGACGACATACTTGCGGTTAAGGGTCTGACAGGTGTCACTGGTGGACCGCACGACTTCTCGGCTTCACTCGGTCTACCGGGCCAGCCGGATCATCCCGATCGCGTGGCCGCAACGCTGGATGTAGAGAAGCGGGCTCGGGCTGCGGGAAAGACTGCGGGCGGTGATGTGTCGTCCGGACCCGGGGCAGGAGAGTTAATGATGGGTGTCGCACGCGAGTTCGTTGACCAGCACCGCAACGACAAGGTCAACTCGTAGACGGCGAGTGGTTGATGGCGCCCCGATGTAGTGACAGGAGATAGCCGGTGAGTGAGGCGGTTGCGACGTACGAGGTGTCGGCTGATCGGCGCGTGCCGGTCGGCCGGGGTTTAAGGCGCGCTCGTTGGATTCGCTGTGAGCCCCCTCGCACATCGCGTCGCTTCGATCATGCATTGCGTCATGCTGGCATCCGTGAAAATGGGCAGCGTGCTGCCCTAAGCTTCCCAGAAACCCTCTTGCATGCAGCGTGGCGCAGCATTGGTGCCTCATCGGCTTCGATAACCGACCGCAGCGGAAACCGCTACAGGGTTATCTATCCGGGCCGTCCTGCTGACGGAGCCGGGCCGGATTTCAAAAACGCCGTCCTGCTACGTGACGACGGACTACGGGTTCACGGCCATGTTGAGGTTCATGTTCGCTCTGCGGACTGGCACAGCCACGGTCACACAGGTGATGCCGCTTACAACGGTGTTGTGCTGCATGTGGTTGGCGAAGAGACCGGTCAGCCGATCGACACGCCGTCAGGCATTCGCATCCCGTTACTGGTACTGGACCGAAAGTTTATCCAACGGCAGGCCACGGCTGT
>JAJCYX010000113.1 GCA_029262715.1 Chloroflexota bacterium | reverse complement strand
CGATGTTGTACGTCATGAGAATATCGTCGAGTCCGGCCTTGACCATGTTCTCCGCATCGCCCAGTTTCTGACACACGATTCCTTTGGAACCAGCAGCCACCTGCATCTTCGCTATCTCAGGATTCTTGTGGCTCTTGGTGTGACCGCGAAGCGTAATTCCAATTTCACGACAATATGCAGCCATTCCTTCAATGTTCCGTTCAAGAACATCGACGTCAATAACTACTGCTGGCGTGTCCAAATCGTAGATGTGCATGTTTAGTTCATTTAGTGACGAGCAGCTACTGGGAGTTGGAAGGTCCGATGAGAGGCGTATCATCTCACAGCGATTCACGGCAGTCTATTCAAGTCATCTGGCTCTCGTTTCCTCTTCAATAACCGTCATTGGCTTCTCTTTTTCGGTGGCCGATCAGAATCATTAAGGACAATGACGATGCGCACTCGCTCAGCTATCTTTTACGGCCCAAACCAGCCGATCCGTGTCGAGGATGTTGAGTTGGAAGGTCCGAAGACAGGCGAGGTGCTGGTGCGAGTCGTGGCCGCAGGTGCCTGCCATAGCGACTATCACGCCGTAGACGGACACATTAACGCCAGGATGTCACCAACAGTGTGGAGCATGAGGCGTCGGCGATCGTCGAAGAGATCGGACCTGGAGTCACGGGATTCGCGCGTCGTCGTTATGGGCACGGAAGGGACGCTTTATTCCGAGCAGGGTGGGCCGAACACGCCAGCGGAACAGGTGACCATGGGCAGCAAGAACGGCCAACCGCTGGAGCCGCTCAAAAGACCGCAGCGGCTGACGCCGTTCACTGATGATCGCGACCCGCGCCTGATGGCGTTCCGGTTGCTGGTCCGAGACTTCAACCGCGGCATCAAGGAGGGCATATCACCCGCCCCGAGCTTTACCGATGCTCTGCGTTGCCAGGAGGCGCTGGACGCTATCAGAGAGTCGTCCGAGACCGGGAAGACGGTGAAAGTAACCGCTTAGTCGAGCGTCTTGGGGATCGACTCGATGATGCTCTCAGTGGTCGGGTAGACCAGCTTCTCAAGCGACTGTGCGAACGGGATGTGGACCTGTTTGGATGCCGTCTTCTACATCGGCGCCTGCAGGTCCCAGAAACCCTCTTCGCCAACGATCGACATGATCTCGCTCGCGGCGCTGCAGACCTTCGCCGCGGGGTCGGCCACAACGAGGTGACCTGTCTTCGCCACGGACTCGAGGATCGTCTGCTTGTCGAGCGGAACGAGCGTGCGGCGGTCGCTGACCGGCTCCCCCGAAACGGGGCCAGTGTGAGGATCTGAATTCAGAGAGTAATGCACCGTCGCTGGTTTCAGTCGGCGGTTAGGTTGAACGAATAGCAAAGGGTTCTTCCTAACATCCCCTCAGCTCCAGCAAAGACGCTGGCAGAACACAGAGTGGCCGACTCGCAAATGCATTGGTTCGAGCTCTATCGATCCGCCCCTCTGGTAGCATTTGCCGACCATTCCCTAGACTTCAAAAGGAACCGGCATGCAGTACCGAACCTATGGCAGCACAGGACAAAAGCTATCGATCATTGGCTTTGGGGGGATCGTCGTCAGGGACGAGACTATCGGAGATGCATCACGATATGTTTCATGGGCAGTGGATCAAGGCATCAATTACTTTGACGTGGCCCCGGGCTATGGGAATGCCCAGAGCATGCTCGGACCCGCTCTTGAGCCATACAGAAAAGACGTATTCCTGGCCTCTAAGACGACCAAGAGAGACGGGAAATCAGCGCGGGCAGAACTTGAGGAATCGCTGAGGCTGCTAAGAACTGATCACCTGGATTTGTACCAGTTCCACAAAATTACGACACCGCAGGACATCGACGTGGCGACTGGGCCGGGCGGCGCGCTCGAAGTATTCGTAAAGGCCCGAGAGCAGGGACTCGTGAAGCACCTCGGGTTCTCAACCCATTCTGCCGAAGATGCGATCAGACTGATGAACATGTTCGAGTTCGACTCGGTGCTCTTCCCGGTCAACTACACAACGTGGTTTGAGTCGGGCTTCGGTCCTCAGATCCTCGGAGAGGCTGAGAGGTTGGGAGTGGCTTGTCTCGCACTCAAAGGCGCTGCCCATCACAACCTCCAGGAAGGAGAGACCAGACCTTACAAGAAGGTTCACTATGCGCCGATCGACGATCAGGAGTTGATGAAGCTGGCACTTCGCTGGACTCTCTCGAAACCGATCACCGCGGCTTTGCCCTCAGGTGACCCGGGACTCTGGCAAATGGCGGTCGAGGTCGGCCATGAATTCACGCCCGTCACTGCCGAAGAAGAGCAGGTTCTCCGCGAGGACGCCCGCGGTCAGACACCATTGTTTGAGCTTGCACATGACCATGCTGCGTGCACACGTTCAGACTGCCAGCAAGAAAGCCCATCGCTCCCAAAAGTATCCGCCTGATTGTGGACGCTAGACGATCGGACCGCCACGTCCATATCCACTATCGGCTTGGCGGCAAATCAGGGTACTGATGTGCTGCCGATGGCATAGGCGCAATGCAATAATCAGGATCGAGCTTGAATACGTGTTGGCCGCATGACGTTCTAAACGTGCCGTTTGGCGCAATCGCGCAAGTGAGAGTGTTGATGGAGTGCGAATTGACGGCTGTTTAAATTGCAGCGGCTTCACTGCTCCCTATTTTGGGAGTTTCGCTCGTACCGTTTCTGGACGACGGTTTGGACTGATCTGTTGCCGGGGCCACCGATTCAAGATGCGGCCGGGCTATTTGGTTGTCGCCGAGCCCGAAGTATTACCCGATCGCGGAATATGTGATCTACCGAAAGATCGTAGCGGGAGACTAGTCACGCAGTCGCGGTAGCGAAGCGCTTCTGGATAGACGCCGGACTGCCTGCGAACAGCGCAGCGAGGCCGCAGAGGGGCGGCAGACACATTTAGGCGATCAGGCCTGCTGTGTATGTGCCTGTGATGTCCAGCGCCAGGGCTAGCGGCAGGGGTCCGAGGGCGGCCGCTGACATCATCCCGAAGTTGGTTATGCCGCGGATGGAACCGAGGTGTTTGCGGCCGAAGTAGCTGGGCCAGATGGCCTGGTTGGTGTTCATCAGGAAGCCCATGTTGATGCCAAGCACTGCGCCGTAAACATAAGCGTGCCAGAGCTCGGATGTGCCCAGTAGAAGCAGCATCGCTATGACGATGACTACCTGTCCTGTGGCGAGCAGGTATCGGGCAGGGAAGCGGTCAGCCAGGAACCCTGGCAGGAAATTTCCGATTATCAGCATTGGGGCGATGATTCCAAAAACACCGGCGGCGGTGGAGGCGGAGAAGCCCTTCGATGTCATGATCGAGACCTGGTGGAACATGACGCCGGTGCCGACCAGCGA
>JAJCYX010000112.1 GCA_029262715.1 Chloroflexota bacterium | reverse complement strand
CGCTGATCGGTCCAGTTTGAGAAATAGACCGCGCCGTCGTGTACGGCGTACGCGCCGCCGCCATATTCGTGAACGGCGTTTCGTGCGTTAAATCCTTCAGGAATCACGTCCGAAGTTGTTCCGTCAGAGGTGCGTCGGACGATGACATAGCGGCCCCCCTCTGAGGCTCTACCTTCAAGCCAGTAAAGGTCATCACCGTCAACCCACAGTTCACTGAGCTTCACTGAACCTGCGGTGATGAGGTCGGGCGTTACCGGTGATTTCCAGGAGCCGTATGGAGCTGTGGTTGTGTGAGGCATTGGATCTCTGTGGGAAGGGTGATTAGTAGAGTTGCGGGCGGTGACCTGCGACTCTTCGACCGGCTCAGGATGACGTTTCTATAGCGATCACAAGTCTAGCGCGCGAAGCCGCCCGGCGATGTTCTCACCGGGCGGCTTCTTTTTAGTCTCAATTTCTACTGGGACAACGCGCTCTACTGAGCTGTAAATGTGTCCGAAACTTTTCCGTTGACGATCACGGTGTACTCAACACCGGACTCGAATTCGGCTGAGCCGAGCCTTACGTTGTTCACCGTTTCGCCATAGATCGCGGCGCAGAGCACCACGGTTAGATCAGCCGGTTGGCTGTTGAATACGGTCACGACGATATCGGTGCCTTCGACGTCGACTTCCCAACCAGCATCGCGGTCGCAACCGTTCGGCTGAGCGGAAGTGACCTGCAAAAAGTACTGCGGTGGGAACGATTCGGCGATTACCACAACGCCAACGCTCACAACTGGCGCCGGGACGAACACGACATCTCCGTTGCCCGGAAGTGGCTGGGGTCCTGGTGGGTCAACTTGCGGTTCGATCCGCTTGCTATTCGGGCCAGCGAACTTCTGACCAACCGCCTGATCAAGCGCTGTCACGATCTCGTCATTCACACCGACGTACAGCACTATCGAGTTACCTGCGAGGTAGAAGTGCGGAGTTGAGATCCATGACAAGAACATCTCGGTGCCAGTTCCAGTGCTTACCTGGAACCCATCAGAGGAAACGCCTGCCGCAGCTTTCAGTGAGCCATCTCCGGGACCGAACGAGAACAGTTCGACCCGCTCTCCGTTGATCGTAACTACCTGCGAAACGACACCAGGAAACAGCTTCGAGCCCTGGTCGCCGGTCTGCACGATGTCGATACCCGCGGCCCGAAGGCTGAGGATCAATGCGTCGAGATCGGAGATGATCGGGTTGATCACCGGACCATCACCGCCGTCAATCGGCTCGTCAGGGGCTGCACACCGAACGTTTGGAGCCGTCACCTGGAACTTCAGGGACTCATCGTTGCCACGGCTCTGCCATCTGACTGTGTACACCTCGCATGCATCCAGGTTGTCCTGCGCTGAGCCGAGCGGAATGGTGTGCTCAACCAGTCCGTATATCTCGGTGCACGCGATCAATTGATCGGGCGCTGGCACACGGTTCAGTACCGATAGCGTGAGTTCGAGTTCGCCTGTTTGGTCAACCGACCAGTCATGGAAACTTGCGCATCCGTTAGGAAGACCAGACGTGACCTGAAGGAGGAAGAATCCGGGGTTGTCAGCATCTTCGATTAGTTCGACGAATTCCATCGGCGCGGGGGCTAGAACGGTCTCGTAACCGGGGTCATCTTGCGGATCGATGGGCGACCTGTCACCTGCGAACTCTTCGCCCAGCGCATCACGCAGTAGCTCAATCACCTCGGAGTCGCCACCGGTGTAGACAACGATCACGTTGCCCTGCTGAAAGTAGTGCGGACGGTTCAGGAAATCGATAGCGATGGGCGGCGTGTCGCCGCTGGTGATCGTAGTGCCGTCCGACGACACGGTCTGGGCCGCCGCGTCAGCGTCGGATGTTGATGCGAACTCGTAGACTTCGGCCTGCTCCCCGTTGATGAGCACGTTAATCAGCGCACCATCGAGCAACCCACCTGGCTCTTCGTTGACGCTGACGACGAGCGCGCCGTTGGTGGTCAGTAGCTGGCGAACAGAGTCAAAACCGGACTGGATAGACGATGGCGGCGGTGTTGGAACACTGGAGTCGCCGTCTGGGCCGTTGCCACCGGCTGCAGGTGCACCGTCGTCAGAGCCACATGCGATTGCGGCAATCGATAGCGCTCCGCCGAGTGCCAACGTTACAGCGGTCTTTTTCTTGAACAGATTGGGAATCATCTTCAGTTGCCTCAGCCTGGCGTTGCCGGAATTCACTTACCGGTTGCCAGCAGTTGTACGTCTTTGGGTCTCTAATCAGGTCTGGTGGTCGCTACAGGATTGTGTGTTTCCTGTTAGCGCCTACGAATATGAGACGACGTGAGAGGCAAAATTGTTCCGTGATCACGGGAGAGCAGGCGGGACGAACAAAATTTGAGAGCCATAACCCGGAATTGGCTGATTGGCTGCCGCTGGTGTTGCGAGTATGGCGAGAGAGCATCCGAAGCCGCGATATGATCTCGGAATGGACTACTCGGAGATCGATCTTTCCAACCACCCTGACCTGGCTCGGCCGTTTCGTCGGGAATGGGGGCCAATTGACGGCCAGTTTGAGTTGCTTGGAGATATGCCGGAGGACCGGCTGATCTCGAATGTCCGGATCGTGCCGTTCGTGGGCGAGAACGTGGTTGTGCTGAAGATGGACGACGGCGAGTGGAACCATCCGGGTGGCACGCGAGAGCCGGGTGAGTCTCTGCTCGAGACGGCACGTCGAGAGTTGATTGAGGAGGCAGGCGCGAGGCTGATCTCCCTGAACCCGTTCGGCGTGTTTAGGTGTCGTTCTTTTGCAGATGAGCCGTTCAGATCACACATGCCGCATCCCGACTTCTTCCACCTGGTTGTGACGGCCGAGGTTGAGATTACGGGCGAACCAACTAATCCAGAGGGAGAGTTACAGAAGACCGTTGATGTACAGGTTGTCTCCCTGGACGATGCGTGTTCACGCTTTGCCACCAGGGACGATGGTGGGCTGTGGTTAGCGGACATGTACAGACTGGGTGCCAGCTTGCGGGAACTCGAGACAAGGCCACCCGGTTAACCGGGAACGACAGTCATTCTGGGCCATCGCTCTTTGTACCGCTTAGTTGCGATGCGTCGTCTGTACCCTTCGGCAGTTACTCGGACGGGATTGCGTCGCACTCTCATCTCGACCAGGTCGACCAGTCCGCGCGGAGCGATGATCTCCGGTTCCTCATCCTTGTCGAGTCTCACCGCGATGCAAGACGCGTACTCCGGCCAGGTTGATACAGCTTCCTCAAGTGAGCGAAGCGGCTCGACCTTGTAGCCAAACTTTTTGTGGAACCACAGATGAACACCCGCCTGATTAGTCACCTCCCACTGTTCGGAAGGCTCTAGCTCCTGCAACACCCGTTCCAGCTGTAGATCTCGCTGCTCGCTCGTGTCCATCTCATCATGGAACACGAGATCAATGTCTTTGACCTTTGTTGGGCCTTGAACACCTGATATGTGGTCCCACACTGCGTCTCTGATAGCGCCGGCTCCGACATAGCATTTCGCCTCAGAACGCGCACTTACGATGGCCAGAATCCGCATTAGCCAACTGTTCTCTTGGATGATCTGCGCAATTGTTTCAGAGGCTATGTTCTGAGTAGTGGTATTCAATTTCTGGAATCTGCATGGACGTGCTGTGAGTGAAGCGATGCGCCAAGTCGATGACCTGCAAGCGCCGAATCCGATTCTACGAACGTCTCTCCAAAAACGGCGCCCGGATGTCAGCAGGTATCTCTTATTCCAGTGGTTCGGCGGAGCTATTCACTGTTTTGGAACTCCAGTGGGATGGTGGCCGTGAACGTAGAACCGGCACCGGGCTTACTTTTTACGGATAGGCTTCCACTGTGCATATCTGTGATTGCCTTGACGATCACAAGGCCAAGCCCCGTTCCCTGTTGTGCCCTGGTAGCCTCGTTGTCGGCACGGAAAAAGGGCGTAAACAGTTCGAGCTGGTCCGTTTCCGATATGCCGATGCCATGATCCCGAACTGATACGCTGACCGAATCACGGTCCAACTCGACGTTCACGATAATATCGGTCCCGTTTGGCGAATACTTGGAGGCGTTGTTGGTCAGGTTTGCTATCACCTGCGTCACACGATCCTTATCAGCGAAGAGCGTTATTTCGCCATCTGGTGAGGTCACATAAATGACCTGGGACTTTGCAGCGACGATCGGCTTGAGACTTTCCTCAAGGTGTTGAAGCGTCTCGTTGAGATCGAACCGCGTGGGCGAAAGGCTGATGGTGTTTGCCTGAAGTCTCGAAACGTCCACGAGATCACTGATAAGCCTGTCCAACTGTTCGCCATTTCGCTTGATAACCTCAAGCTGCTTGATATCCGTTTCGGATAGTTCTTCGCTCCGGTTATGGCTCAACATGCCGGTGAATGCGAGGATGCTGGTAAGCGGAGTTTTCAGTTCGTGAGACACGGTCGAGAGAAACTCGCTCTTCGCCTGGTTGACCCGATGTAACTCACGTATCTCTGACTCTGCCTGGAGTCTTTTTTCTCGTTCATCGGCCAGCCTGAGCGTTTTCAGATACAGATCGCTTGCGGCGACAGCACCGGAGATCTGAAGTGCGATGGCCTTCAGCACTTCACGATCGGAAATTGAGTAGGCGTTTGGAATGGAAGACTTCACGTTCATCGTCCCAATGACGCGATCTGCCGAAATCAGCGGCGCGAACATCGCAGAATTCAGCCCGACACCTCGACTTTCAACGAGACCATCGGTCCTCAATCCACTGTCGAGCTCTTGTTCGCTATGTGTGATCGTCGCTTCACGCTCCTTGACCACGGCTTCCGTCGGCAGACCTTGCAACTGTCGATTTCGTTGAGTATCCCACCTCGGGATCGCAAGGCCGGATATGTATCGGTCAGTGATCGTTATCGCTTTGTCATCGATGGTCGTGATCACCAGGCGATCTGCTGGCAGCAGTTTTCTAACCTCATCAGCAACCCGCTCGAATACGTCTCCGAAATCGAGCGTAGAACCGATGATTCGGCCCATCTCGGCAAGGATCTGACGCTCCGTAGATTCTCTTTCGATTCGTGACATCAAGTCTGATTTGGCGATGGCGGAGGCGGCAAAAGCAGCGACCTGTTGGATCATCTCTTCATGCTTGGAACTATAGGCCAAGAACCTCTTGCTCTGGACATGGAAAGTACCTACCACGCGTCCTTCGGAGACCATCGGAGCGACCATAAGTGATTTGAGACCAGCACCAACAACCGGTTGGAGTGCTGGATAATTCTCAAGAACCCAGTTTGTATCTGCGATATTTCGGATATGAACGGTTATCGGTGAGCCACTGTCGATCGCTGCCTGAGAAATCGTGCCTCGAAGGTCGACCGAAATTCCCGGCTTGCGAGATGAGATCCTAAGTCCGCTGCTGAATCGGCTGAGCAAAGTTTTGCCATCCGGGTTGATCGTGGTGACCGTGATCCGATCGGCCGGGATCATCTGTGAGACAAGTTCTGCGAACCGCTCGTACACCGAGTCGATATCGAGTGAAGAAGTGATGGTCCGCCCCATTTCGAGCATCACTTTTCGCTCTTCTGCTTCGGCGGCCAGGCCTTCTACATGGCGCGCATTTTCGAGTGTTGGGGCGATGTGAGTGGCGAACGATTCGACGATCTGCACATGCCGGTGTGTAAATCCCTCGCAACTACGTGACCTCAGGTAGATGGCGCCGTGCATCTTTCCGCGAGAGATGAGTGGTACGGCGAGTAGTGACGGAAATTCTTGCAGGCTGTGGCCGAGTTCAAGCAGTTCGCTGGCAGTCGGGCCGGTGGCAGCGGTACTGACGACTATCGGTTCACGGGTTGCCAACATCTTGGCGGTGATCGGAGTGTCCATTTCGTGGATTTCGCCGGGCTGCCAACCGGGAATTTCCGCACCGGATACGAACACGTTGGTTACGGTGCCAGACCCTTCGTCGATGAGCCTGATCGCTAGCCGATCGAATTGAACGAATCGACGGATTGTCGAAGACAGCGACTGGTAGACCTGCTCGATGTCCTCGGCGATACTGGCTACGTGACTGAGTTCGACCAGGGAGGGCCAGAGAAGTATCTCCGGATCCTGGTGTTCGCTATCTATTGGTTCATGCATCCGCAGTGTCTCTCAGCACACGATGTGGGCGATTACGCACCATGAATCGCCGTGCAGAATCAGGTGTCAGGTACCCAAGGTTCGCTGCTACGGCACAAATTAGAGAGTTCGATCTAAAAGTCATTCTTACTGCAAGGTGAAAAATGTCAACCCGGTTCACGTCAATATCAAGTAGTACTGGGCACAGGATTTAGCCACAAGCATGATCTCTGAGAGAGAACGAATGGAGCAACTCAGCGGCTATGAATATGTTTGACTTTTGCGAAATTCGCTGCCTATACTCGAAATAGAACCGAATCAGCAAAAGCTGTGACCGGGACTAGTACGTCTCAGTACGGATTCGAGAGAGCCGGGGCAAGGTGTGAGCCCGGCATTACGATTGAGACCGAATGGACCCGCAAGCTGCAGGGCGAACTATTCGAGGTGGCAGGACACTGTCCTGAGCCTGAATTAGTAGCCTGAGCCGGAAAGGGCACCGTTAACAGAGCCCGGGGCCTTCCGCACACAGTGTGTACGGAGTGCCTGTCAAAGATGTCCAGGAGCCGAACGGCGCCCGGATAATCAGGGTGGCACCGCGTGGAACAACCTCGCCCCTGTATGGGAGCGGGGTTTTTTGTTGGGATTTTTTCGCGGCAAGCAGCAGGTGAATGATGGCAAACGAGAAGAAGAGAATACTGACAGGCGTGCGGCCCACCGGCGCACTGCATCTTGGCCACTACGTCGGCGCGTTACACAACTGGCTGGAACTGCAGGACCAGTACGATTGCTACTTCCTGATAGCTGACTACCAGGCGCTTGGCGACCATTTCCACGAGATTGACCTGATCCGAGACTCGGTGCTCCAGGTCACTCTTGACTGGCTCGCGGTCGGACTGGATCCGGAGAAATCAGCGTTCGTCGTGCAGAGCTACGTTCCTGAGCATGCTGAACTGACGATGCTTCTCAGCTTCCTCACTCCTCTCGGCATGCTGGAGCGGAATCCGACTCTGAAAGCTGAGATTGGTGACCTCCCTGTGGAACGCAGAACTGTCGGCTTCTTCAACTACCCGATGAGCCAGGTGGCTGACATCCTATTGCCGCGAGCCCACCTGGTGCCCGTTGGTGACGACCAGGCGCCGCACGTAGAGATGACGCGTGAAATTGCTCGCAGGTTCAACCGTATGTTTGGTGAGGTGTTCCCGGAGCCAGAGACCCTAATCGGTCGCGTACCTCGGCTGTCAGGTACTGATGGTCAAGGCAAGATGAGCAAGTCCAAGGGCAACGTGATCCTGCTGTCAGACGACGAGGCAACGGTCAATAAAAAGGTGCGCAGTATGTTCACCGATCCGAACAGGATCAGGGCCGACATTCCAGGCAAGGTAGAAGGCAATCCGGTTTTCGAATATCACGACGCTTTCAATCCGGACACGGCGCAGATAGACGAGTTCAAGGACCGTTACAGGCAGGGCACTGTAGGCGACGTTGAAGTGAAGACGGCGCTTGCGAGAGCGCTGAACGAATTCTTGGAGCCGATACGCGAGCGCAGAGCGCATTTCGAGCAGCATATGGATCTCGTCGAGGAGGCGATCATGTCGGGTGTGCGCAGAGGCCGTGAGACCGCTGCAGAGACTATGACGAAAGTTCGTGACGCTATGCGCATCAGCTCGTACACGAAATCCTGGAAATAGGCAGCAAGCCGCTTTTTGTTCTCAGGTTTTTTGGCTGATCTTCTGGCTCCTCATTGATAAGAATCAAAAATTGACAGTTCCTACTCACAACAGACCTCTTGACCGCCGTTGGTGGCGCTCTTACGCGTTCCCAGTCGCATCTCAAATCTAGAAACAGCAGCTCAAGAGGCGAATCCAATGCCGGAATACACACCGAACTTTGAAGAGTTCAAGAAACTTACAACTGAATACAACCTGATCCCCGTTTACAGAGAGATCACCGCTGACCTCGAGACGCCGGTCTCTGCTTATCTGAAGATTGCACGGAGTCCGTATTCGTTCCTGTTCGAATCGGTCGAAGGTGGCGAGAACCTGGCGCGATACAGCTTCATTGGGACTGAACCAACAAAGATCATTCGCACCGGTCCGGGCGAACCGGACGGAGCGGTCGATCCGTTGGACCTGCTGCGAGACCGCATGGCCAGTATCAGGCACGCAGATGTGCCGGGTCTGCCAAAGT
>JAJCYX010000111.1 GCA_029262715.1 Chloroflexota bacterium | reverse complement strand
ATTGGAGACGCCTGTGACGGCTGAACTGATCGCAGCCGAGGCGACCTGTTACGACGCCGTTTACGCTCCACCACTGACGCCTTTCTTGCGTGAGGCGGAACGAGCAGGGGCAACACCGGCGGGCGGGATTTCGATGCTGATCTTCCAGGGAGTGGTGGGGTTCGAGCTTGCGACTGGCAAGGATGCACCGGTTGCTGAGATGTTCGCTGCGGTTGGTGAACGGCTGTAGACGAGATGGGCGACCGGTAAGATGTGTCGTGAGATTAATAGGTAGTCTCTGACCGGAGACTCGACTTGTTGGGGATCACCAATCGCCTGTAACGCTGGTCGCAGTGGGAAATGCTCGATTCCACAGCAAAGTCTTTCAGCAAGAAGACTCGGGAGTAAGAGACCCTTCGACTTCGCTCAGGGAACACCGCAGAGTGCATCCGGCTGTTACTAAATTGGAGAGATATGACTGAGTTCAGATGGATGACCGCCGGAGAGTCGCATGGCCCTGGCCTCACCGTGATTGTCGAAGGCGTTCCCTCCGGTCTCGAGATCGATGAGGATTACATCGAGCGCCAGATGGCGAGGCGACAGAAGGGCTACGGCTCAGGCGGCCGGATGAAGATCGAGAAGGACCGGGCCGAGTTGCGTGGCGGCGTTCGCCACGGGATCACGCTCGGCTCACCGATTGCGATGTGGATCGAGAACCGAGACTTTGCCAACTGGACCGACGCCATGTCGCCGAACCCGGTTGGCGATGATGTCGACAAGAAGACTCACACCCGAATCGTGCCCGGTCACGCTGACTTCCCCGGAGCGCTCAAGTACATGCACCACGATGTGCGCAACGTGCTGGAACGCGCCAGCGCTCGTGAGACCGCAGCACGCGTCGCCGCAGCTTCTGTGGCGCGCAGACTACTCGAAGAGTTCGGGATCACGGTCCATGCACGCGCTATCTCAACCGGTGCCGAGCGATCAGATGAGATCGACCCCGGAAGGATCAACTGGGACGACGTTGAGGCATCGGAGGTCCGAGCGGCGGACACAGATTCAGACGCCCGGTTCAAGGCGGCTATTGACGCAGCGAAGGCCGCTCGCACCACCATTGGCGGAATCATGCAGGTAGTGGCGTTCGGCGTGCCTGTGGGTCTCGGGAGCTACGTCCACTGGGACCGAAAGCTTGATGCGCGTCTGGCGCATGCGATGGTCGGTATTAACGCGGTCAAAGGTGTGGAGATAGGCTCCGGGTTCTCAAACACGATGCGACCCGGCCGTGAGGTGCAAGACGTGATCGTTCCTGATCCTTCAGACCCTCGACGGTTCAGGCAGGAATCGAACCACGCCGGCGGCATTGAGGGCGGCATGTCGAACGGCAACCCTATCGTTGCGCAGGTGGCAATCAAGCCGATTGCGACCATGACGAGTCCGTTGCCGTCTGTCGATATCAATACTGGCGAAGTGATCGAGGCGGCTTATAACCGCAGCGATATCTGCCAGGTTGCGCGGGCTTGTCCTGTGGCTGAAGGGATGATGGCGCTGGTGCTTGCTCACGCAATGCTGGAGAAATTCGGTGGCGACAGTCTTTCCGAGATGAAGCGCAATTACGCAGGCTACATCGCATCGCATGGAGAGTTCGGTGGTGGATCAGACGCTAGCCGACCGTGATATGACCTCTAAGCCCATGGCGAAAAAAGGCAACATATACCTCGTAGGGTTTTCCGGCACCGGCAAGACGAACAGCGGACGGCAGGCTGCAGCGCGCCTGGGCTGGGAGTTTTTTGAGATGGACGACGAGATTGAAGCAGCAGCAGGAAAGTCCATACCCGAGATCTTCGAGCAGGATGGCGAGGAGAGGTTTCGGGAGATCGAGACCGATGTGCTTCGGATGGCTGCCGAGCGCAGTCGCCTCGTCGTTTCCACCGGCGGCGGTGTGCCGACTATCGAGGACAACCGTAAGCTAATGGTCGAGTCGGGCGTCGTGATCAGGCTCACCGCAAGCCCTGAAACCATAAGCTCTCGACTTGCGGCGTCTGCGGCACGGCGGGGGAGAGCATTGCGCCCTTTGCTTGGGAGCGACGCACCAGTTGAGCGTGTTAAGACTCTGCTTGCTGAGCGGGAAGCGGCCTACGCAACGGCGGACAGTGAGATCAGCACCGAAGGGTTGCGGCATGCGGACGTTGCCCAGTTAATAACCGACACGTGGGAATATCTTTCCGACGAACTGCCCGAATTTGACGAATAAGAGGACACAGGGTTGACCAGTGACGAAAACCTGGCTGCTGTAGTTAGCACAACCCAGGGCGACTATCGGGTGATTGTCGGCCGCGGGGTGATCAACGACATCGGGGCTGAGATGACCGCCGCTGGGCTGTCTGGCCGCGCATTCCTGATCGCCGATGTCTCAATGTTTCCTACCGCTGTACATCGGGCTCACGAGGCTCTGGAAAGAGGCGGATTCGTCACCAATGTGATGACGATGGAGTTGAGCGAGCGCGTCAAGAACATGGAAACCGTTCTTGAGATCTATAAGTGGCTCGCAGGGCACAGGGCGGAGCGCATCGACACGATTGTTGTGATGGGTGGCGGCGTTGCGGGCGACCTCGTCGGCTTCGTTGCGGCTACATGGTTGCGAGGTGTTGCTGTTGTACAGGTACCGACATCGCTCGCAGCGATGGTCGATGCGTCGATCGGCGGCAAGGTGGCGATTAACCTCCCGGAGGGCAAGAACCTGGTGGGCGCGTTTCACCAACCCAAACTGGTTTTGCAGGACGTGGCTCACCTGGCGACACTGCCTGAGCGTGAGATGGCGGGCGGCTTTGCCGAGGCGATTAAGCACGGCCTGATTCTCGATCCTGGGCTGCTCGACACGTTTGAGCGTCAGGCTGCAGAGCTTCAGAGCCTGGATGGCGATTTGCCTGTTCGCACGATCCGACGCAGCGTGCAGATCAAGGCTGAGGTGGTTTCTGCTGATGAGTTCGAGCGTGGAGATGTACGTCTACTGCTCAACTACGGTCACACTATCGGTCACGCTATAGAGAATGTGAGCGGCTACGGGAAGCTGCTGCACGGCGAGGCGGTTGCAGTCGGGATGATGGCCGCAGCAGGTATCGCTCGAAGACTCGGCATGATCGACGAGGAATTGGTGAATCGACAGCGCAATGTGCTTCAGCAGTACAACCTTCCTGTCACGGTCAGCGGTGTGACGACGGATGAATTGATCGCGGCTACAAAGACGGACAAGAAGTCACGCGGCGGCAAGGTCAAGTGGGTGCTGCTGGAGGGTCCGGGCAAGGCAGTGACTCGTAGCGATGTCCCGGAAGCAGTTGTGCGAGAGGCGGTTGATGAGGTGATTGTGCCCAATGAACAGACGGGCACTTAGGATCACGTCATGTCACGGCTAATCGTTCTCTGTTCAGGTGGACCGGTGCCTAACGCTGAGCGCTTCGGTTCGGCGTACATCCTCGAGACCGGCAATCGTTCCGGCAAAATGCGGGTGATGGTCGATTGCGGACCCGCAGCCGTCTACAAGATGGCAAAGCTCGGGATTCACCCGCTGGAGATAGAGCATCTCTTCCTGACGCACCACCACTTCGATCACATGGCAGATCTCGGCACATTTCTGATGACGCGGTGGGACCACAGCACAGGCGACGAGTCTCCGTTGCAGATATACGGCCCTGCGAACACTGGCGAGATCGTGGAGCGCCTGATCGGTGAGAAGGGCGCGTTCTCGTTCGATCTGCATGCACGTACTGAGCATCCCCTGAGCCAGACGATGCACTCTCTGCGCGGAGGCTCACTGCCAAGACCCGGCCCCAATGTGAATGTCCACGAGATAGGTCCGGGCATTCCGGTAGACGAACCGGGGTTACGGGTTACGGCAGCGGCGACAGAGCATGTGCAGCCGTTTCACGAATCGTTTGCCTATCGAATCGAGACTGCTGATGCCTCTGTCGTCTTCACCGGGGACGCGCAGCCCTGCGACCACGTAGTTGAGCTTGGCAGAGGCGCAGCAAGTCTCGTATCGCTATGCGGGAACTTTCAGTCGAAGCTGAAAGAACGGGGAGTTGAGCAGGGACAGACAGGGACGCTCGGGGCGGCTGAGCTGGCAGTAGAAACGGGTGTTAACCAGCTATTCCTCGTACACATGAGCACCGATCTGACTGCGCGACGAGAGCAAGCGGTTGTCGAAGTTTCTGAAATTTTCGACGGCGAAGTCGTAGTGACGGATGAGATGGAATCGTATGAGTTGGTTATGCCGAGACAGCAGCCTGCTGTACTTCCAGGCGCGGTGGCACGCCCACACATTGTCAGGCACTAAAGCTCCGCTACAAGCGTTCCCGTATTCCAGTCAGACAGTTCCGCGCTGACCTGACCGTCGGTCCCAATCACTGCTGCCCATCCGGGAAAGTCCTCATCATCAGTCACGCCGGCCTGAGTGACCACTGCAATCGTG
>JAJCYX010000110.1 GCA_029262715.1 Chloroflexota bacterium | reverse complement strand
ACCTTCATGGTGGAGATGGTTGAGACAGCGACGATTCTCAACCAGGCGACGAAGCGGTCACTGGCAATACTTGACGAGATTGGCCGTGGCACGAGTACATATGATGGCCTGGCAATCGCGCGGGCTGTCGCCGAGCATATTCACAACAGCCAGAATCTCGGTTGCAAGACCCTGTTTGCTACTCATTACCATGAGATGACGGCTCTGGCGGACGAGTTGCCGAGGGCGGCGAATTATCGTGTAGCCGTCTCCGAAGACGGGAACGAGGTCGTGTTCCTCAGGCGCATCGTGCCCGGCGGCGCAGACCGCAGCTACGGTGTCCACGTGGCTCGACTAGCCGGGATGCCACAGCCTGTCGTCGCACGTGCCTGGGACCTGCTGGAAAAACTGGAAAACGGGTCAAAGTCCCGAACAGATGGCTCGGTCACTCCGGCGCCTCAGCTCCCTCTCTTTGCTGAGGAGCCTGAACTTATCAGGGAGTTGCGACAGCTCAAGATCGATGAGATGACACCGCTCGATGCACTGAACGCTCTCTACAGGTTGCAGCAGCAATCGAAGGACGAGCCGGAAAACTGACCCACCTACTGAATTGGCAAATGAACAGGAGACGAGAATGCTGATCGCCGGAACCGCACGCGCCGATATCACACCACCAGTTGGAATTGCCCATGCAGGCTGGGGCGCACAGACGCATCAGCGTGCTGAGGGCGTTGACATGCCGCTCTACTGCACGGTGCTCTACGTGAGCGACGAAGAGGGTAGCGTCGAGCTTGCGTTCCTCGATATCGATGAAGGAACCATCAGCGTAAAGCGGGACCAGATACTTCGCGATGCTGTCGATTCGGCTACTGGCATCCCGGGTGAAAACCTGCGAATTGCCTACACCCATACTCACTCAGGCCCGGTCACCGGCGTTAGCTGGATAGTCGAGGGAGCCGACCTTGTTGAACCCTGGCTCGACTCGATTCCAGGCAAAGCTATTGAAGCGTTAAACAAGGCAAAACAGAACGCCAAGAAAAGCCGTGTCACAACTGATTCCGGCAACTGCGAGATCAACGTGAATCGACGGCCCCAGACCGAAGATGGTACTCGTAACACAGGGCGTGACTGGACTGGATTTGTTGACCACGAAGTGCTCGTGACAGCGTTCGATGATGAGGACGGCGAGCCCATTGCGACTATCGTCAACTACGCCTGCCATCCGACGATCATGGCGCAGGACAACAGGCTGATCACGCCTGACTATCCGGGAGTTACGAGGAAGGTTGTCGAAGAGAACGTGGGCGGTATGTGCCTGTTTTTGCAGGGAGCAGCAGGCAATATCGGGCCTATCGACGGCTTCACTGGTGATCTGGCCGTTTACCACCGCGCTGGTCACAGACTTGGGCTTGAGGCGTCGCGTATTCGCCTCGGGATGGACCCCGTGCCGCGCAAAGAGCGATTGATGAAGATCGAACCGTCTGGAGCTGATCTTGGGCTGTATGTCGATGAGCAGTCTGGTGAACCGGATGACCGGTTGAGCATCAGCTACGAGCCGTTCACATTGCCAGCGAAGGAGCTTCCGCCACCTGAGCAGGTGCGGGCAGAGTTTAATGCCGCTCAGCAACATCTTGAGCAGGTGCGGAGCAAGACGTCCGACATCGAGGAGATCAAGAAGGCTGCGTTTCCTTCAAAGAGAGCGTACATAGCTCAGAACATCGCCGAGGTGTTTGGCACGGGCGGCTCGGTGCAACTGCCGATTCAGGTGATGAGGATAGGAAACACGGCTTTCGTCGCACTGCCGGTTGAACCGTTCGCCGAGATCGGCGTCGAGGTGAAGCAGCGGTCGAGCGCAGACTGGACCGTGTTCGGTGGCTACTCGAACGGATACTACGGCTATATGCCGATGCGGTACGCCTATCCCGAGGGCGGCTACGAGGTTACGACAAGCCCGTTTGCGCCCGGTGCTGCCGAACAGGCGATCGAGGCCTGCGTGCAAGCCATAGATGCCATGTGGCGGAAGTCTCTATAGCGTCTACCTGCCAACCAGCGTTTTACTTGATAGAGCGTCGATTTGACGCGCCTAAAACAGAGCGATCTCTACTGGCGGCGTGCTCCGAGCGGTAGTGGATCGATCAGGTAGTTCGTCTGGTAATTCAGTAAGCATGGAATACGCCTTTGCCATACTCGGTCTGTTCGTCGGTGGGCTGATGAACGCTGTATCAGATCGCGTTCCGCCGCTACACCCGGAATATGATGGGCCGTTCATCAGCGACCGTGCACGAAAGCTTCAGTGGTGGGAATACCTGCCATTCCTTTCTTTCATCGGCGCACATCGCGCTCCTCGGATGCAGATCGCAAATGGAGCATGGCGGTATCCCGTACTGGAGCTCATCACGGCCGGTGCGTTCTGGCTTGCAGCGAACAGATTTGAAGACAACACTGCCGTGATGGTCGCAGTCGCCCTGTTCGCCGCTTCACTGATATCTCTCGCATTTATCGACCTCGAGACCAAGTACCTGCCGTTCAAGCTGGTTTGGCC
>JAJCYX010000109.1 GCA_029262715.1 Chloroflexota bacterium | reverse complement strand
CATACCAGGCCGCTGGAAGCATCATCGCGGCAACATGTTCAAGCGGACGTCCTCCCATGCGGAGGAACTCGAACCCGTTGTCGAGCGATGCTGTGTCGCTCGGCTCGTCGGCCTCGCATACAGGGGTGATGTCACTGATGTCATCTCCGAAGTAATCGGAACTCAACCTCTTCTCGCGGGCGGTCATCCAGTTCCGGTTTCCACGCACGGTGTTTATCTCACCGTTGTGGGCCAGCATCCGGTACGGGTGCGCCAACCGCCAGGCGCCGAGAGTGTTGGTGCTGTACCTGGAGTGGACCATCCCGAACGCCGTAACCATGTCTTCATCGCAAAGGTCTAGATAGAAATCCTTCATCTGATCGGCGATGATCAGACCCTTGTAAACAACGGTGCGTGACGAAAGCGAGCAGATGTAGAAGTAGTCGGCAATGTCCTTAAGTTCGGACTCGGAAGCCTGCTCTCGACCGATTCGTTCGGCGGTCTTCCTGGTTACATAAAGCCTGCGCTCGAGGTCGTCTTCAATCACATCAGCAGGTGCCTCGACAAAGAACTGCCTGATACGGGGCATCACGGCATTGGCCATGGGACCTACTGCATCGGCGTCAATAGGAACATCACGCCAACCCAGTATCTTCAGTCCGTGTTTTTCGGACGCCTGAAGGATGGCGGATTCACAGCGTTCACGCAGACTTTCGTCCCTGGGAAGGAACGTCATCCCGACTCCATAGTGACCCGCCGGTGGAAGTTGAATTCCCAACTTCGCAGCGGATTTACGCATGAAAGTGTCAGGCATTTGAAGCAGGATCCCAGCGCCATCTCCGGTGCGCGGATCACAGCCGCAAGCTCCCCTGTGACCAAGGTTGATCAGCACCTCAAGTGCCTGGTCAATGATCTTGTGGTTGCGTGATCCGTCGATGTTGGCAACTACGCCAACACCACATGCATCGTGCTCATTTTCAGGGTTATAAAGCCCGTGAGTGGCGATGTGATCCATGTCAGGGATCTGGGTGCGTGATTGCTCCAGGTTGTGTTCGCTGTCTCTCATAAAACTCACTGTCGGCTGAAAATGTTTCAGTTGTGTTTCTAGTCCCTCATCGAAAATTGTGATCGTCCGCTTAGCCTGACGCGGACTCAGCAGGTCGTCACAAGAGCTTCAGGTAACGTGAAATCTCGTAGTCCGTGACGGTCCGTGAGTACTCCGCCCATTCGAGCCGTTTATTGCGCAAGAAGCTCTGCATCACCGCAGGACCCAGAGTCTTGTTGAGCAATTCGCTATCACCTGCGATTCTCAACGCTGAATCCAACGAGTCCGGAAGCTGAACAACTCCGTGTGCCTGCCGCTCGCTGGCGGACATACCGGCCGGATCACGCGTCAATGGTTCAGCGAGTTCGTACTCGTTTTCGATACCTTCAAGACCAGCGCCAAGTATCGCAGCGTACGCAAGGTAAGGGTTGCAGGCCGAATCCGGTGCGCGGTATTCGATCCTTATGCTGTCTTCTTTATCAACGCGGTACGCAGGGATTCGAACCAGTCCTGCCTGGTTACCAGCGGTGTAGTTGGCGTAGACCGGAGCCTCGACGCCGGGGACCAGCCGCTTGTAAGAGTTTACCCACTGATTTGTGATTGCTGTGATCTCCGGTGCATGCCGGATCAGGCCGGCCATGAACTGACGAGCGGTCACCGAAAGATTATCTGGGCTGTCAGAATCGAAAAAGGCGTTCTTGTCTCCCTTAAAAAGAGACATGTGTGTGTGCATACCGCTGCCGTTTGACTGCGTAAACGGTCGAGGCATGAACGTGACATAGCCACCTGACTGAGACGCTATCTCTTTCACCACCACCTTGAATGTAATGATCGAATCCGCCATTGTGAGGGCGTTGGTGTGCCTCAGGTCGATCTCGTGCTGTCCATCAGAAACCTCGTGATGGGAATGTTTGACTGGAATCCCCATCTCTTCAAGCGAAAGTACAGTCTGTCGCCGCAGGTCAGCGCCGGCATTGTCTGAGGATTGATCAAAATACCCACCGGAGTCGTACGGCCTGGGGTCATCGGAAGACCGAAGGTGGAAGTACTCGAGCTCTGGAGCAACGTAGTAGGTCAAGCTCATCTCGCCAGCTCGGCGCAGAACTCTGCGAAGAACCTCGCGGTTGTCCGTGTCGGCGGGCTCTCCCGAAACGGTACGGATATCGCAAAATAGACGAGCGACCGAGTTTTCACGTGGACGCCACGGAAGGATCTGCCAGGTTGATGGGTCTGGCATCGCCACCATGTCCGACTCGCCCTCGCGCGCAAGTCCTTCTATGGAGGCGCCATCGAAACTTGCACCAGTCCGCAGAACCCCTTCGAGTTCATCGATCGTAATCGCGAATCCCTTGAGAGTGCCGAGGATGTCGGTAAACCAGAGTCGAATGAAACGGACATCGTGCTCATGCGCGGAGAACAGGGCGAATCGAATCGCCTCTTCGTTCGTGTCACGCTGCTTTGTTTCCTGAGCTTGTGTCATTTTCTAGAGAGATAACTGGCGCGAAATAGGCTCAAACTGAGCCTGATTCCCTACTGGATAAGTGATGAAGTATTGGAGATTGTGAAAGTTTTGTCAAACTTTTTTTAAACGGTGTCTCTGATGCTCTGGTACCTCGAATCGCTGTTCAGCTGAACCACATGGCGAAACAGTTAGTAAACCTGCCGTTCGGTCACGTCTGGCCAGATACTAGCCTGGAGCGTCTCCACCAGACTTGAACCGATAGCCGACGTTCCATACCGTCTCAATAAACTGATATCGGACGTCATTGATCTTCGACCGTAGTCGCCGCACGTGTACGTCGACTGTGCGAGTGCCACCAAAGTAGTCGTAGTCCCATACGGCACGGAGTAAGGCTTCGCGACTGAACACCCGTCCAGGACGAGCAGCAATGTACTTCAGGAGTTCATACTCCTTATAGGTAAGGTCAACCTTGCGCCCGCTCAGACTCACTTCATAGCGATCCTGGTCGATCATAAGATCACCGTGTCTGATCACATCTCGGTCTACTGGCCCGCGTGCCCTCGCTAACGCAAGCTCGATCCGCCGCAACGTTTCCGCACAGTCGTTTGGCGAGAAAGAGAACTCAACGTGTCCTGAGCTGAGATCGACAGAAGGAATCGCAAAATCGTGAAGCAAGGCGATTGTCGGCAGCCCGTTGGCCACCGCATCAGCGATAGCTGCCGCAGCATCTTCGAGTGAACGAGGGCACCAGATCAGTGCGACCGAGTTAGCCGCGTCAACATCGTCTGGAACCGAATTACCGACAGTGCCGAAATCATGATGAGGTGCACTGGATTCAAGTTCCTGCGCCAGGCGCGCTGAGTCCGGGTGCCCGAACCCTATGAGTAAAACCGTTGCCAATATAAACGCCACCTGATCCGGCTGAGCACATCACTGCCAACTTCAGCCCGTTGGAACTGTGCGACAAGGACTGTAAATGTTGGAAGTTATGGAGGATAGCTTACGGTGGCGTGCGTTGGGCATTAACCAAGTCTCGCTGGATCGGTTACGAAAGTCGAAAAATTACGTTGACGCAAAGGTTCCTGCGTTCGTATACTGTCTGTTCGTGGCTCAGACATACCCGCTCCGGATATGCGCTTCGCCCACTTTTTCCAGGTGAATTAATGCCGACCATCAATCAACTCGTCCGGCGTCCGCGTAAGCAGACGCGTAAAAAGCCAAAGACACCAGCGCTTCTCTTTACGTACAACTCGTACGAAAAGCGTATGACGCAGCGCCGCAAGGGCAATCCGCAGAAGCGGGGTGTATGTCTTCAGGTTAGGACGGTTACGCCGAAGAAGCCTAACTCTGCGCTGCGAAAAGTTGCCAGGGTTCGTCTGACGAACGGTATTGAGGTAACGGCTTACATTCCAGGAGAAGGGCACAACCTGCAGGAGCACTCGGTGGTTCTGATCAGGGG
>JAJCYX010000108.1 GCA_029262715.1 Chloroflexota bacterium | reverse complement strand
CAACCTTCATCGACTACCATGCCGGAGTACTGGTTGTCCTCGTTCCAAATAGAGCCATAAAATTCGGCATACAGCGCAGTGCGGTCGCTCGTCCCAAAATTCTCATAAGATGCACTCGCCTCGACCTTTTCGAATCCGGCTTCCACGAGCATCGCCCGCAACCGCCTTCCCATATCAGGTTCGCCACCGAGGCGGAGTCGTGCACGCCTTCGAAGTTCCATTGCGCGACCAATGTCTTCTGATTTCGGCCACCAGAGCGACGACGCAAAATCAGGAGACCTGAGTGCGATAATGCCGCCAGGTTTCAGTACACGAGTAAGTTCCGCCAAGGCATTTGCGCGGTCAGCCAGGTGCTCGAAAACCATATGCGCAAACACTGCGTCAAATGACTCATCAGCGAACTCGAGCGCGTAAATATCACCGACGCCGTATGTCACGTTCGCGACCTGTTCGGCATCCGCGGTCAAACGCGCATTTTCGATTGCCTTGGTATCTGGATCAAGGCCCGTTACCTGTCCAGGCGAAACCAGACGTGCGAGTCCGAGAGTAATCGTTCCCTCGCCACAACCGCAGTCCAGCAGATTCATCCCCGGACTGAGATGTGGAACGAAGAACGCGCCATCAACCTCGGCCGTGCGCTCTGCCATCAGCGCCCGCGCTGCATTGGTACGACCTACTGGCTGATCGAAATCGGTCATTAGCCTGCTTCGTTATCCGGCGTTCGCGACAGCCGCGGCAATAGCGCGCTCGGCAAACACCTTCGTCATCGCTTCCCTGTAATCGGCCGAAGCGTGCACATCCTCATTGAACATGCCATCCAGCTCCGCACCAGCGCGCTTCGCAGCGTTACGAATCACGTTCGGCGCAAGCTGCTTGCCAACCAGCATCCGTTCGGCCCGCTTCGCACGCATCGCGTACGGTCCTGCTCCGGTCAGAGCGACACGAGCGCGTTCGCAAACGCCGCCTGCGCCCAGGGTAATCACGGCCGCCACTCCCACCAGTGCATAGTGAGATGCCTTGTTTGCCATCTTCACGTACGCGGTCCCGGTGTTCGCGGGTAGCTTCGGAATCTCGATACGAGTTAGCACCTCGTTCGGCCGGAGAGCCGTCGTCAGAAAGTCCTTGAAGAAGCGCTCGACAGGAATCTCTCTACCAGACCGTTGTGAGGCGGTGACCATCACGGCGTCAAGGGCAAGCACCACCGGTGGTAGGTCGGCTGCAGGGTCGGAGTGCGAAACAGCACCTCCGATAGTCCCGGAGTTGCGGACCTGCGCATCAGCCACCTGCGAAGCGGCATCGGCCATCAGCGGAGCATTTGACTGAACATCAGACGACGACTCTAGTTCGTGATAGGTCGTCATCGAGCCGATACTCAAGCCGCTCGCCGAGCTCTTGATGCCCTTTAGTTCCTCGATGCCTGAAAGATCGATCAATGCATCAGGCGAGGCAAGCCTCAGCTTCATCAGCGGCACGAGGCTGTGGCCTCCGGCGAGCAGCTTTCCGTTACCGCCGTACTTGCTCAACAACCTTGAAGCCTCGGCAACCGAGTCTGGCTTCTGGTACTCGAATGGAGCAGATGTCATTGTCACCATGTCTAGCTGCCCTTCCTTGAGGCTGCTCGCTTCGCACGCTGAGCCTCTTTTGCATCTTGAATTTTCTGCCAGACCGATTCCGAGCGGAGCGGCATGTCGATGTGGTTAACCCCGAGGTGTTTAAGCGCATCAACCGCCGCATTGATCACTGCCGGGCTCGAGGCAATCGTCCCTGCTTCGCCAGCGCCCTTCGCACCAAGCTCGTTGACGTTCGTTGGCGTCACCGTGCGGTCAGTAATGAACGAAGGAAGGTCCTCCGCCGTCGGCACTGCATAGTCGAGCATCGAACCGGTGAGTAGCTGGCCGTCGTCGTCGTAGACAGCGCTTTCCTGGAGCGCCTGGCCGATACCCTGTGCAATGCCACCGTGAACCATTCCTTCAACGATCATCGGGTTGATGACATTTCCTATGTCATCGACCGCAACGTACTTCACAACCTTTGTCTCGCCGGTCTCTTCGTCGATCTCAACGACGCAGATGTGCGCTCCAAAGGGCCATGTGAAGTTCTCCGGGTCGAAGAAGCTGGTTTCCTCAAGGCCCGGCTCCATCTTCGGAGGAAGGTTGATCGCAGAGTGTGCAGCAAGAGCGACATCACCGAATGGAAGCTCCTTCTCAGGAACATCTTCCAGCCGGAAAACACCGTCCTCAAACGTCACCATCTTCGGATCGGCGTTCAGCTCATGCGCTGCAATCTTCAGCGCCTTGTCCTTCACCTTCTTCAAACTCATAATCAGGGCCTGCCCGCCGACCGCCAGCGACCTCGACCCGAACGTTCCGGTGCCGAACTGCTGCCTGTCAGTGTCACCATGCAGGACATCAACATCTTCCATAGGAACGCCGAGCTCAGCGGAGACGATCTGGGCGAATGAAGTCTCGTGACCCTGTCCGTGAGGCGACGTCCCTGTCAGGACGGTTACCTTGCCGGTTGGATGTATGCGGACGGTGCTGCTCTCCCACAGACCGGCGCCCGCACCGAGCGATGCTGCAACGGCTGACGGAGCCATTCCACAGATCTCTATGTACGTGGAGAAGCCGACTCCAAGCAGCTTGCCGTCCTTTCGAGCCGCACGCTGCTGGTCTCGGAATTCCTTCACATCGAAGATCTCGAGCGCCTTGTTGAGCGCACCTCGGTAGTTACCGGAGTCGTAATTAACGCCTGTCGCAACCTCTTTTCCGTTC
>JAJCYX010000107.1 GCA_029262715.1 Chloroflexota bacterium | reverse complement strand
GAATAGTTCACATATACGTCTGTGTAGATCTCTTCCTCGGCAGGCATCGGACTGTCCAATGCGAACTGCACCGCGTACTCCATCTCTTCTTCAATCGAGTCCCGTATGCCCGATAGCTCATCACCCGTCATCAGTTTTTGAGCTGTGACACGGTCTTCAAACTGCTTCAGAGGGTCACGCTTCTTGTAAGCGGCTTCCTCTTCGGCCTTACGGTACTTCGTGGGATCGTCCGCATGGAAATGTCCGTGGTAGCGGTACGTCTTCAGGTCAAGCAGCGTCGGCCCTTCGCCGCGGCGTGCGCGGCCAACAGCCTGTTCCGCTGCGTCATAAACTGCGAACACATCCATACCATCAACAGTCACACCAGGCATACCGTAACCCTCAGCCCGTGCCGCAATATCGTCATTCGACACCGCATACCAGGATGGTGTCGCTTCGGCGTAGCCATTGTTTTCGACTGCAAAGATGACCGGGAGCTTCCAGATAGAGGCCAGGTTCATGGATTCGTGGACCACACCCTGCGAAGTGGCCCCATCTCCAAAGAACGAGACACCGATCGATTCACTCTCTATGCCTTTGTACTTTGCTGTGAGGGCCGCACCGACGGCGAGCGGGACGGATGCACCGACGATGGCGTTGGCACCGAGCATTCCCTTTGAGAAGTCAGCGATGTGCATCGAGCCACCTTTGCCCTGGCACTGTCCAGTAGATCGCCCCATGATCTCCGCCATCATGCGATTCGTTTCCAGCCCTTTGGCGATGCAGTGGCCATGACCGCGGTGAGTGGAGCCGATCCAGTCTTTCTCAGTCAGGTGGGCGCAGATGCCGGTTGGTACCGCTTCCTGCCCGTCCGAAGGGTGTGTGACACCCATCGAATTGCCTTTGAATGTCTGCTCAAGCATCGTTTCTTCGAAGCGCCTGATGCGGTACATCGTCGTGTACAGCCAGGTCAACTTCTCGTGTGAGATTTCAGCCATGCGGCGCTCCAGTAGCGTTCGGGATATTTCGGTCACTGATCATTGTCAGAGTGATTTACGTGCGAGGAATCGTAGCACCGTAGACGGCCGGGAGCAGAATGGTCGCTCGGTTTCGCCTATTTCTGCTGCTGCTCTCGAATGTGTGCAAGCGATCTGCTGAGTTGGCTTTCCTCAATCCGCCGGTTCTGCATAGTGCCTTCCAGAAGCGGGTCATAGACGGACCGTTCTGTTTCAACCGATGGCGTAATTGAGAACAGAATCACGGACTCGCGGTTCTCTGTTTTGCAGCGCATCGCCTGCTCGATGACCTCTTTAACCGTGTACATCGAGGATGGCGAGAGAATGATGCCCTGTGCACGTGTGAAGATAAGTCCTGCGCTGTATGCCTCGACCTGTGAATGGGAGACAGCTTCTATGTGCCGCTCCCTGAATAGCGCTGACACAACAGGCGCTACTCCGTGATATCGCATGCTTCCGTTCAGGACACCGGGAGGGTTGTAGTCACGACCCACTGTATACATCTGCACGGAAGGCATCAGGCCTTCTGAGTCGGCCGCATCGTAGGCGTAGACGCCGCGCGACAGGCTGGGCGTACTTGCCTCTTCCACTGCGGTCAATCGCACGTCTCCGCCAGCGATCCGTGATTTGACGAACGGAGCAACGAGACCTGCGAAGTGAGAACCAGCGCCGATTGCCCCGATGACACTGTTAGGTCCGGATTCAACCGCGGCGAGTTGCTTTGCAGCTTCTTGCCCAATCACGCTCTGGTGAAGAGCTGTGAAGTTAAGCAATGTCGGCATCGCGAACTTAACTTCCTCCCGAACCGTCGCCTCTTCATATGCCTCGGCAAGTGCGACCGCGATCGATCCAGAATCTGCGCCCAAGCTCTCTAACCGGTGTCTTCCTACACGCGTCCGCCTACTTGGACTCGCCTCAATATCAACATCCCAGACCTTCGCCGCACCATCCCCCCAGGCCCGATCAGTGCCCGGCTGCCTGACCGAGTAGATGCGCGCCTTCAGTCCAAACCGGGCAGCGGCGTGGCCTACCGCCATCACCCAGAGACCACCGGCGCCTCCGGTCACGATCATCTTGGAACCGGTCTCATGGATGTAGTGCGCTTGAGGTACAGCTGTGTTCGATTCGTACGAGCCTGACGGGCTGCCACCTTCGAATTTGAAGTAGAGCCTGGCCGGTGTTTCCAACACTTCTTCGAGCCTGGTTGCACGAATAAGTGGAGTGGGACGCCAGTCCAGGTACGCCTCTTTTACAGCGTCAGGAATTGGAAAGTATCGACGCCCGGTATTTAGCTCCTGCTGGATCAGCGGCTTGGGGAATATTGGCTCAAGCTCACGTTGCGTGACGGGGTAGCCCGACTTCGACATCATCGGAGGCAGTTTGATTGGAAGATCGGCGATAGGATTCAACCACCGGCTGGGAAGTTCCCGACTGGTGAGCATGATCCTGTGTCCAAGTACAGTTGGCATATAGATTGCTCTTATACCCGGCAGTGCCGGAAAGGTCTTGCGGGTGGGTCACTCGCAGATAACTCGGTTGAGGTCGTTTCCGATGGATTGTATCCCGCTACGACCTTCCACCGGCACCTGATCCAAACTGCAACTCTCAATTGAAATGTTCAAAGCACACTATCTGGTTAAAAATCACTAGTCTTTCTCGTAACTCCGAATTCCAATAAGGAAAAAGCGCATGGCGCAGGTCTGGATAGAAATCGACGACAACGAAAACAGCGGTTACTACCCGGTTCAGACGTTCGAGACTCGCTCGACTCCCGAATCAGGAACAGTTGTGGAGGTTGCTGATCTGCCCG
>JAJCYX010000106.1 GCA_029262715.1 Chloroflexota bacterium | reverse complement strand
GTCCCTGGCGGATCAAACGACTGAGCCCGCGCTTTCGGCAGAAGCTACTTTTTTGAGGATGCGCTTCTCCCTGGACCTTGCGACCGATGCTGTTGGCACGATGATGAGCGGTCCACGGCACTGGCGCAGGAAGTTATCGCCTCTGCTGCCTCTCAATAGCTTGTTAAGACCCGTCCGCATGTGAGAACCGGCGACGACCCATGAGCCGCGATCCTGCAACTGTCGGCGAGCGATACCGATCGCACCACCTGCGATGTCTTCGATCTCGGTGTTGCATCCCTGGCCCTTCAGCTCCTCGGCAAGGCTCTTCACAGCAGTCCGCTCAGGGGAGATCACTTCAATGGCGTTGGACTCATCCGGATCTTTCGCACTCCTGTTGTTGATAAGGATCACGAGCCTCGATCCGAGTGCAGTGGCGAGTACCGTTGCGATGGGCATTGCCGCTTCGAACGCTCCTGGATCATTTAGGGGTACGAAAATGGTATCCGGGTAAGGGGCTCTCTCTCCATTTAGTTTGGTGTGAGAGCGGTTGATGAGGAAGAGCGGACCTGCCGTTAACTTCCACAGCTCACCTGTCACATTGGTCTGGATTCCACTCACGACTCGCGGCTTGGTCCTTGCAGAGAGCAGCGTGAGGCCGAACTTTCCGGTCGCTGCCCGATAGGAGATGAGATGGGAAGCACTGCCTGTCGCCACGTTCCAGCGGGCGTTCAGGCCATGCGGCTTTAGCCTCGCCTTAACTTCCTGCAAATACGAGGTTGCGAGGTGAGAGCCGCGGTCGTGCTGGGCATCGGGATACGGAATGTGCCCAGCCTTGCCGACTCGCACCGGGTGCATCGGTTGCAGGCAGTGAAACAGGTTGATTTCACCGCCTAGCCGTCGAGAGAGCAGAGCGGCGTATGGCAGCGTCTGCTCTGATTCGTTGGAACCGTCGAGTGGCAGCAGCAGTCGATCGAGCCACAATTCGTGGGCTCGGACCAGAGTCTTTGGCGGTAGTGCAGCTTGCTCTTGCCGCTCGGGAACGTATATGTCTGGAACAGTCAACTAAATCTGTATGACCTCGGTGCACAGCTCACAAAAAACTGTAGCGCCATGTTTCGTTGATGATCCGCAAGTTGCAGGTTAACTGGCGCGGACAACGATTCGGCCACTCCGTTACTGCTAAACGTACAGGGTTTGTACTCGTAAATAATAGTAAGTGGATCGCTTGAACCGGCTGATGGCGAGGTTACTGATCGGGTGATTAAGGTGTTTCAGGCGGAATCTATTGCTGATTCTATTGCCTGGGTCAGTTCACCGGCTCCGACAAAGTTCTCGAACCTCGCGGCAACGTTCCCGTCTGCACCTATGACGTATGTCCACTCTTGCGAGATGAGCCCCCATTCGTCCAGGAGTTCTGTTTCGATAGCACGTGAGAGGTCACCCTGAATCTCTTGCGGGTTCTGGAACAGGTCGACGTGAATGAAGTCGGCGTCCTCTGCATACTGTTCTCTCAGTTCACTCACGACCTCCACCTGCGGGCCACAAACAGCGTTGGTGCAGAAAGCGGGGCTTGCGAACACAACTACGAACGGTCGCTTCCGTTCTATCGCATCCGCCACGCTGTAGCGGTAAAGCTCCTCGTCATAAAACGAACCGGTCGTCAGGTCGGCCACGTCGGCCACATCGGCGAGCGTTCGATTCTGACTGGGCGGCGCAGGGTCGCCAACGCGCACCGATTTGGGATGCTCAAGCACCTCAAACCGGACCTCTGCTAGTTCCTGGGAGCCGTTTGTACGCGGCACGTTAGCTTCAACCGACCAATCCCCGGCCGCATCGAACGCCAGCTCAGTCACATGGATACCGCGAGTTCCGAACGGGAACAATGTGAAGCGGGCGAACTCGGTCTCCACTGGGCCTTCTCTGTCACCGTCAAATCCGTCTGGATAGCGATAGGTGTTGAACTCAACTACAGGGAACTTGACCAGTCCCTGTGAGTCACTGAGTACCAGAGCGAACCGCTGGGATCCGACGCCCAGGTCAGGTGTTGCAAGCACTACGTCAATCTCGTCACTGACTACCGTCCAGCCATGCTGGTTCTCGTCGAACCGCGCAAACGGATCCTCTGTCGGGATGGCCGCGGCCTGAGTTGCCGTTGGAGTTGCCTGCACAACATCCTCGCCAGGTGAACCGCAGGCGATCGCTGTTAAAGCGATCAGCCCGGTGGCGGCCAACCACAGTCCTTGTCCCGGTCGAAACGAATGTCTTGTCAGTTTCAACAACTAGAAACCGCCGTCATAAATGCCGAATGTGTATGCGAATATGGCAAAAGAGTCAGAAGTTGAACTCAACTTGAACAGTCTCTCGGCTAAACGAGGCTGTTCGACGACGCGATACATACGTGCCTCGTCAACGAGGAAAAACGAGTTGCCCTCTCCATCGAACTGGATATCATCGCCAGCCTCTTCAGCCGTCAGCGGATCGTCGTCGAGGGTTGCGTAGACTCTGAATGGCTCCGGGCTCTGCGGCTGAATCACCACATTGGCGCTCCGTGCTTCGATCAAAAGGGCAATGTAGTCAGTCGGATCTTCAGTGTTGCGAGAGTGGATTACCGATTCTGCCGAGTTCGTCCACTCCCCATGCAGGAAGAACTGCTGCGGCTGGTAGTCACCGTCATCCACATAAATGCGTGTTGCGTCAGGCTGGATGTAGTACTCGTCGTCTCCTGCGTAAAGACCTTGCGGGTGGTAACTGCGTTCGTAGCCGCCGTAGATCTCTCGAGTGATTCGGTCAGCCGTCTGGTCGCGGTCTATGTTGTTGACAGTTCCGACCGGTATGTCTGAGACATCCCATCCGGCCTCTTCAAGCGCTGCCCGGATCTCCTCTTCGGTCTCAACGTATGCGCCTTCACCAAAGTGCGTGTAGCCGAGCCCATCCGTGGGAGTCATCAGGTACTTGGCGGGCCAGAAGCGGTTTCCGAAAGCACGCCAGGTCTCCATGTCACTGTCGAGCGCCACGGGCCACAGCACGCCTTCTTGCTCGACGGCCGCACGAACGTTGTCGATATCTTTTTCGAACTCGAATTCAGGAGAATGGACGCCGAGGATGACGAGCCCGCGGTCGGTGTATTTGTTGTACCAGTCTTGTAAGAAGGGCATTGTTCGCAGGCAGTTGACGCAGGTATATGTCCAAAAGTCGACCAGAACGACCTTGTTGTCG
>JAJCYX010000105.1 GCA_029262715.1 Chloroflexota bacterium | reverse complement strand
TCCTGCGATTGCAGCGACTCCGAATACGATGGAGTACATGGCTATGGCACCGGCGAGGTGCTCTTTCGGTACGATAGTCGCGACCATGGCAGAGCGCGATGGGATGTCGAACGAAAGCAGTATTCCGGTTGCAATTGAGATCGTGATGACATGCCACGGCTCGACCGAGTTTGTGACTATCAGCACGCCGGTGAGTGCGGCGAGTGCGGCGAACATCAGGCGGGTGATTCGCACGAGCTTGAGACGGTTGACGCGGTCTGCGAGTACGCCGCCCCACATCGAGAAGATGAGCACTGGCCCGAGGTTCGCCGCTGTTTCGAGACCGAGCATGAACTCGCTGTCAGTGAGCGTGCGCATCAGCCAGAGGCGGCCGAAGATCAGCGACCACATGCCGACATTTGAGAACGCGGCGGCAACCCAGAATATTCGGTATTCGCGGTACTTAAACGCGGCGAGTGATGTGTTTCCGAGGTTATGTAGCACTAATAGACCGTTGACGTCCGTGAGTCAGGTAACCGTTCAAAGATAACCCATTGGTACTCAGTCTGAACGGAGTACAGCCTCTACGGTCGCCATCCATTGATTCTCACGAGACTGCTCTCTTATTCCGAGACTGCTCAGCTTCCTCGTCCGAAACCTGAAGAGCACTAACGCCGCGACGCACCGAAAATTCCTGCACCTATGCCAGCGTTGCGGTTTCGCCCGCCGTCCTCGAATAACTTGAGGTCGATCACAAAGCCCATAACCAGCATGCGCAGCCTCTGTTCCTGGTGAGCGATTGGTGAATGGAACTCAATGTCGAACTTGTCGGCATCGGTGAACATCTCTGTCCCTATACCTGAGAACCGCTTGGCGATCTTGCCCACCCGGGTGTTGCCTTCGTCCACCCAGAATGTCCACGGGCGAAACCTGGGACCGCTAATTGTAATTTCCGGGTTTCCATCGCCCCAGACTGCGAACTTACGCTTGAACCACGCCCACCGCTGCTTGATCTCGAACATAGGCTGCCCATCCGCTGCCGAGATTAGGTGCTTCGAAAAAGGGAATCCGAATCGCTCCTTCAACCTCAGAATCACATCCCCTGACGTGTTCCTCAATTCGATTTCCTCGAACCGGTTGCTACCCATGAACATCCGCGCCATTGTTCCGGTGGTCTCGGCCGCATAGGCGATGATATCGCCCTGCGGATCGAGCACTTCATACTGGTTTTTGCTTTCAAAGCCGGTGAACATTTCCAGAGGCTCAACCCGCTGGTTTATGCGAACAGATTCGTATCTCGTCAGGTCGAGAAGTTCTTTTGAGTCCATGTTACGCATTCTTATTCACCGCCTCGATCATTGCTGTTATGTAACCCGCCGCAAACGCCCTGCCGTGATGTCCCCACTCGGTATCACCATGCGTGTGCGGAACATGATCGTCGATGAAGAAGCTATCGTAGCCGGCTTCCGCATATGCCTTGATCGCCCTGTACATGTCCACGTGGCCGGTGTTGATGAACTCCTCGTGGAACTCATCGGGTGTCGGGGAGGAGACATTACGAAAGTGAACGTACAGCACCCGCTTCCGTTTCACCATCTCAGTGATAAAGCCATAGATGGAATCTCCGTGCGAGTCGTTCATCTCGGAGATAGTTCCCTGGCAGAACTCGATGGCATTGGACGGAGAGTCTACGATGTCGAGCAGTTTGCGATAGCCGTCGTAGCTGCGCAGCACGGGCGGTACGCCGCCATGACTTGCGACTGGCGGGTCCGGTGGATGAATTCCGAGCTTGATGCCTTCTTCTGCAGCGACAGGGGTGATTGCTCGAATCCAGTATTCGAGGTTCGCCCACATCTCGTCTTCGGTGAAGGCTCTCCCATGAACGGGAGGGAAGCCAGCTTCGTCTAATTTTTGCTGACTGTAGGCCGTCGCCACAGCGCCGCCGCGAATGTGTTTCGGAGCGGTGCGCCACACCTGCGATGGGTTCCAGCCGTAGCCGAATATCGGAATGCCTGCCCGAGCGATGTTGCGCACGGTTGTCATCATGTTTTCGATCTGCTGGTCGCGGTTCGGACCACCGAGGATGATGTCTTGCATCATGTGTGAGGGCACGTTTTCGAGTGCGGAGAGCTTCAGGCCGTAGCTGTCGACAGCGAGGCGCAGTTTCACCAGGTCATGCAGTTGCCATGTACCGTCGACTACCGGGAGTTGCGCACGGTTGAAGACGATGTCTGTAACGCCGAACTGCGCGGCGAAGCGCAGGTATTCCGGTGATGGCGTGTTGAACTGTCCGAGTCCGAGTCTCATAGCAGTTTCTTAATTCCCGAAGCCGCGCATCATGCCGCGAATCAGCGCTGTCTGCCCGGCGTGTTGGCTCTCTTCCACGATTATGTGGCCTACCAGCCAGCGTCCGGTTATGGTGCCAAAACGCGGGTGGTCTATCTCCCGCGCCAGGGTCGCTTCATCGAGCGATTCGATCGCCTGCCCGGTCTCGGCTCGAACTGCGTTGAAGTACGCGATGAGGTCTGACAGCTTGATCTGTGGCATCGCCATCACCTCTTCGATGGATTGCCCAGCTCCACGGTTTTCAGGATCCATCCTGAACTTCTCGTCCCAACCGCCACGGTTCCAGACCTGGCCTGCGTCCCGCAAAACACCGTTGATCCAGTGGTCCTCTACACGTGCCATGTGCCAGACGAGCCAGCCGATGTGGTTCGAGTGTGGTGTTGGCTGCGAGTAGGCCTCTGCGTCAGAAACGCCGTCTACGACCTTTTTCAACTCCTGGAGGTATTCGTCAAAGGCGCTTTTGAGCGTGGCGACATATTCGTTCATTTGAGACGGCTCCTGCGGTGACTAGAAAGTTTTCAACTATCTGTGGGTTATGTGACGGATGCCCGGGAATGGTAACCCTTCCACCAGCGATTACTGTGGGGGCGAGTCACGGCTCTTTCGTCCTGAGCCGGGGTACTCGCTCGCGGTCAAGGACCCGGTGACCGAGGGGCAACCCACCGGAAGCCGCTCTTTCCATAAACAAATTATCAACATGTCATCCCGACCGCAGCGGAGGGATCTGACCGTCACAGCGCAGTCGCCCTCCGCTTGAATAGACAACCCGTGCCAATCCTTACGGTGAAAAGCTTTGCCTGGCCCGCAAGCGAGTACCCCGGATCAGGTGACGGCGGTTTGCACGGACTGCTGCAAAACCCGGCTAGCCGCCTCGGGATGAATGTGGTTGGTATTTCAACAGTCAGTCCCTCCGCTGCGGTCGGGATGACAA
The DNA here is from genome assembly GCA_029262715.1 of Chloroflexota bacterium. Classification (GTDB taxonomy): domain Bacteria; phylum Chloroflexota; class Dehalococcoidia; order Lucifugimonadales; family Lucifugimonadaceae; genus JAJCYX01. The sequence goes on along the minus strand of JAJCYX010000105.1, from coordinate 438 downwards.
CGGAAACGCCGCGTGCGGCTTCACTTAGACGAACTTGCGATGCAACTCTTCGAGATCAATTCGCCCTGATATGTCATTTAGCACGGCAACGTTGCTGTCGACCTCGTCCGGCGTTCTCATACCTGCAAGTGCAACATCGATGAGGGGATTCGAAAGTGCGAACTGCAACAGCGGTGCGGTGTAGTCGAAGTTGTCGTCCGGACGGATGGTCTTCATCCACCGCTGGAAGACGTCGCCGGTCAGCGTGCGCATGGTCACGATGCCCATCCCTGCGGCGTGTGCGGCGACCATGCAGCCGTAGTCCGGGTCTGGCGAATACGGATGCTGGTACAGGAGGTTGTACTGGATCTGCATCACCTCGAATCGGCCGGATGCGATGAACCGGTCGACGGCGCCGTTTGGGTTCTCGACAGTGAAGCCGATGTGCCTGATCAGGCC
>JAJCYX010000104.1 GCA_029262715.1 Chloroflexota bacterium | reverse complement strand
AGCGGGTTGCTCCGCTGGAAAACTCCGACCAGGTGCCGATTCATCCCCTGAGACTCTGCAAAGAACTGCGAGAGGTCATGGATAGAGACGCCATCCTGGCCGTCGACGGTAACGAGATATTGCACTACGGCAGACAGGCGATTCCCACTTACGAACCGGGCCATCGTCTCAACTCAGGGCCGACCGGTTGCATGGGCGTCGGCCTGCCTTATGCACTCGGCGCAAAGTTGGCCAAACCAGACAAGCAGGTGATTGCGCTTCACGGCGACGGCTCGCTTGGCATGAACATCCAGGACTTCGACACAGCCGTCCGCTTCAACCTGCCTATCGTAATCGTCGTTTCAAACAACGAGGGTTGGACTGCACGGGTCGAAGGTATTCGCAAACCCGGACGAGAACTTGGTTGGACGCGCTTCGACGAGATAGCAATCGCGATGGGCGGACACGGCGAATCGGTCGATGATCCAAAAGAGATCAGGCCAGCGCTGGAAAGAGCGTTCGCATCCGGGAAGCCGAGCATCGTGAATGTACGCACAGACCCAACAGCTCGTGCCATCTCCAGGTTTGTGGGATCGAAGATGGAATGACCGATAATTGCTAAACGTCACGCCCAGGTGAGGATAGTTCGCGCCTGGTGCGGTTAAACTCCGTGTGTGATGTCTTAGCAGCCCAGAACCTGTCCATCTCGAACAGGAGCGATCAATGACTATGGAACCGCCTCGAAGACCAACTAATCCGTGGACACAGTTTGAGGAGGGTGTTGAGGCAGCCATTGAGACTGAGGCCAAGCCGGCAAGTCTCGGTGAGGGCAATGACGACATGCCCGTATACATGATGCTGTCCCGCCTGACCGAACGCGGGCGGGACCGTGTGAAGGACCATCCAGAACGAATCCTGGAAGTGAACCATGAAGTGGAACAGCGCGGGTGCGAAGTTGTCGCTCAGTACGCTCTGATGGGCCGGTATGACTTCGTCACGATCATCAAGGCTCCGAGCAATGAGGCTATGCACCGTCTGGCGATTGAGCTTGGGGCTCGAGGAACTATCGAGACACAGACCTATCCTGCGATCCCGACCGAAGATTTCATCGCTGCTATGAAGCAACCTGATTAACTATTCGTCGGGACTACTGAAACCGTTCGGGGTTACAGGCGTATCACTTGAACAGGGCGATGGCGCGGCGAATGCACGGCGTAGCGGTTGAACGCAAGATAACCGCCTCGGACGAACAGTTCATCGATTGCACAAATATCTAACAACATATCGGTCACGGGTCATCGCCCTTAGCCTGTTCGCCGTTTTAGCGTTAATTGCAGCGTGCGGTGAAGAGACGCTCGGCACGCCAACACTTCGGCCGCAAAGAACTGCCGTCGCCACAGCGTCTCCGATCGCTGACGAAGTGGCAAAGGCGCGGGTCAGCGCGATATTTCAGCAACAGGTTACTGCAATCAAGCAGGATGACTGGGAATCCGTGTACGCAACGTGCAGTCCGCAATTTCGTGCAGCGCGCGATCTAGAACGATATGTGCAGGATGCTTCATCACAGTTCACCAGGGACGGCTACGATTCTGAAGGTTTTGAGGCCAGGAACATAGAGCCGTTTGTCAGAACCTCGGAGCGCGTGCGCGTCAGGTGGGACGCGTACCAGGACAGCAGTTATGTCAGGACTGAAGAGGTAGGCCAGACTTACGTCTTTACACAGGGCGACTGGTTCGACGATGGCGCGTGGTGCCGATAATCGCTATTCGGCAGAGTGCTTGCGCATAACGTTCCAGTACTCAGGCCTGAGCGAGTTGTAGACGAAGTAGCAGTAGCGGGTAGCGCCGGAGTTCCGCATCTCCCCCAGTAGCCTATCCAACTCAGATGGCGTCAACCAATTGCTGCCGAAATGTTCAAGACCGACCCACGGAATGAACCTGTCCGCATCGCCGCTGTCTCGAAGCATCTTTCCCGTCTGATCACGCACCGACGTCGAGAACCATTCGTCGGTAGCCTCATCGCTGTAGCTAGAGATTGGGTAGTCGGCAGGCATCGGGTAATCGAACATTGCGCTGAAAAGCTCAGACGCAAGATCTTCGTCAAGTCCAACATTCCATTCTGCAAGCGTCTCAACCCAGTTCACCACCGTTCCGCGGAATCCTGCCACGCCCTCTGACCACCAGTACTCCTTCGGCATCTGGAAATCGGTGTAGCTCTGCTTCTTTGCAGGGTTGTGGCCCGTGAGCGTGGTTGCAAACGGCAGTCGCGATGAGCTTCCGACGGACACGTCAGGCAGGTGCGATTTCACGCCACGATACGAAGTTCCAACGCTCCACTCCACCGCCTGTTGCTTGAACGCGTACCACGGCGAAAAATCGGGATGCGACGACCACCAGGTGTGGTTAGCCAACGCACCGTGCTGCTCACTGATGAACTTGCGCGCAGAGTCGGGCGTGAATGAGGATAGGAACTCCCGGAACCGAGATCGACCGTCAAGAATGTTTTTGAAATCAAGGTCGTTAGCTTTTGCGAACTCGCGATTTGCTGGTGTGTCGATCGGCTCGACCCACATGTCATCACGATGTCCCGGCTTGATCTCCCACTTGAAGTCTGGGCCGTCCAGCAGCAGTCCTGATATTTCAGGGTAGTTTGCGAATGTGTCTCTTGCGCGAGCAGCGGTCATCGACGGCCCATCATGGTCCGTAACGCTTGGAGTTCGCCTGGCCGTATCTTCGTTGAGTCGGCCGGTGCCGAAACCGCCGTGCAGAAAGTAGCCCTTGTCATCGGTTGTGTAGAGTCGAAACCCCTTGCTCACGCCCAACCTCAAAGCCTCTCGAAGCTCATCTTGCTGCGGCTTCATGTGTGGAGGCATCTCAGGAGGGGACCAGTCCAACCCTTCATAGAGCTCAGGATTCGGGTTGTAAGCCGCCACCGGAACTCGCTTCACCGGTTCACCACCAACCGCGGCGAATCCCCTCGGGTGAGTGTCTTCGGGCTGCGGATAGATGTTGCCTGCGTCCGGTCCCTTGTCATCAAGCAAGCAGAGCCATTGTAGGGCGACTTCGCGAATCCCAGCAGCAGCCAGTTCGTCCCAGAACGATTCGTCATTGAGAATCGCGTTGGGCGGTCGCACAAGCATGATCGGGCGTAGTGGCTTGGTCATGCCGGCAGGTTAAGACCGACTGAGAACAGTCGCAACATCGTGATCAACGAATCTTGCCACGCTTAAGTGATAGCGCCCAACGATGGCACAGCGATGAACTGCTCTTCGTACAGTCGCTTGTAGAGGTCGGAAGAAGCCAGCAACTCATCGTGACTTCCGCGCTCCACGATCTGCCCATGTCGCATAACAAGGATCTGCTGAGCCGCTATAACCGTCGAGAGACGATGCGCTATCGCCACTGTCGTTCGGCCTGCCATCAATTTAGACAGCGCCTGCTGGATCAACCGCTCGGAAAGCGTGTCCAGAGAACTTGTCGCTTCGTCCAGCAGCAGTATGCGAGGGTCCTTGAGCATTACGCGAGCGATAGCTATTCGCTGACGTTCACCGCCGGAAAGCCTGTACCCGCGTTCACCGACAATCGTGTCGTAACCGTTGGGCATGGCAGCAACCGTGTCGTGTATTTGCGCAGCCTGAGCTGCCGCAATCAACTCATCTTCACCGGCATCAGGCTTGCCGTATCGCAGGTTTTCTCTGACCGATGTGTGGAGCAAAAACGTCTCCTGCGTCACAACACCGATCATTCGAGCAAGATCCCTCTGTCTCAGCTCTCGGATATCGACGCCATCAATCTTTATTGCGCCAGAAGCGGGATCGTAGAGCCGTGACAACAGATATCCAGCGGTTGTCTTCCCGGATCCGCTTGGCCCGACAAGTGCTGTGAGAGTTCCCGGGCTGGCTTGAAACGAGATCGGTCCGAGCTTGAACGATTCATCTGATGATTCATCGGCCGATGCTCGTTCATCGTCCGCGATGCCGTCGCTTTCTGCATCATTCTGAATCGTCCTCAGGTTTCGACGCTCGCCCTCGGTCTCGTTCCGCAACGCAGTAACGATTGGGGAGCGGTCGGACTCTGAGTACCTGAAAGTCACTTCGTTGAACTGAACATCACCCCGTAGGCTATTCAGCGGCAGTTCGACCGGTTTCTCAGGGTCCTTGATGCGTGGCTCCATGTCGAGGTACTCGAAGATGCGATCGAACACCGCAAGTGAGCTGGTAACGTCCACTCCCCGGTTCAGCAAACCGGAAAGTGGGAACAGCAGTCGGGTCTGAATTGCAGTGAACGCAACCATGTCGCCCAACGAGATTGTCGACTCGCCGACAGGTGCATCGAGAAAGATCAACCCGCCGATCAGCCAGATCAGCGCGGGCGCCATCGTGAAGAAGGTCTGGACTATGACGAAGAAGCTGCGGCCGGTCATCTGCTGCTTGATCGTCAGCTGGGTTAGCCGGATGTTGTCATCCTCAAACCGCTCTAGCTGCTCCTGCTCCCGGCCGTAGGTCTTGGCCAACATCACGCCGGAAACTGAAAGCGTCTCACCGGTTCGTGCCGTCAATTCAGCCAACGCCTTTTGTGACTCTCCCGTCAGCTTTCGGCGCTTTCGACCTACGCGCACGGTGAAGAACACGAAGATCGGAACGATCGCGAAGGCCAGAAGCGAGAGTTGCCAGGAGATCAGGAGCATTGCCACAACTGACGAAAGCACGATGGCGGTATTAGAGACTGCTGTGCTAATCGTGTCTGTCAGAACCAGTTCGGTAGAGGCCACATCATTCGAGACGCGTGACTGAATATCTCCAGTGCGAGTGCGTGTGAAAAACGAGAGCGAGAGCTTCTGTAGATGCGAATAGACGCGCCTGCGAAGGTCACGCATCACACTGAGGCCGACGCCTGTGTTCAGGTATGCCTGAATCAGATTGAAGACACCGCTGGCGACGGCGACTATAACCATGCCTACTGTGAGCCAAACCAGCTGATTGCGGTCTCTGTCCTCAAGCGCTCCGTCGATGACGCTCCTGAGCAACAGCGGTGTCGCAACATTGAGTATTGCGGTAATCAGCACAAGAACAATGACTACGGTGAGTTGCCATTTGTAAGGCCGGTATAGCCGAACTACCCGCCGCAGCGTTCCCTCACGCAGCTTCCGGCGCGGCTCGTCCGATATTGGTCTTCTGAACCCGCCACCACCGCCGTGTCCGCCACGCATCATCGGGAACGCCTGTCTGGAAATGAATTCCGCATAGGTTCGATCTTAACGCCGGTTTGGCACGCTAAGTTACTGAGACAGCAAAACGTCGGCGATTTACAGAGGGCTTCTGAAAGTTTCTGAAAAAAACACCGCCGCCCCAAAGCTACGGGACGGCGGTGTTCGCTACCAAATTGGTAGCCCCTAGGGGAGTCGAACCCCTGTTTTGGCCTTGAGAGGGCCACGTCCTGGGCCACTAGACGAAGGGGCCGCTGACCGCCGATCCATTATTAGAGCACAGGTTTGCAGGTATCGAGTCTGCCAAACTGGCTCATATCAGGATCGGCTTACACCTAACAAGATACCGTTTTTAAGTACGAAATGCGAGCGCTCAGGTTAAACGCCCACACAGATAAACGGTTCGGCGCGATGATGACTGGATTCTAGCTGAGTTTACCTATCGACCTCGATAGACAATGTTCCTCAACGGTTCGATGAATACACCGGTTTAGTAAGTCTCAGGACAAGCACGTGTTCAGAAAATTTCTCGCTGGGCGGCAGGGTCAAGGTGACAGCCCTGCGGTGGACTCTTCAGTCATAGGTGATGTTGCCTCAAACAGCGGCACAACATCTACCTCCAGAGACGTGGAGCGACTCAGGGCCGTTCTGGACACGGCAGGCCAGATCAGCCTGCTACAAGACATCAACCAGTTGGCCATCTCTACTGCCAGGACGCTCAATCAGCGGTTCAACTACTATCACGTCAAGATCTACCTCCTTGAAGACTTTGAATTTGTGACCGCTGCCGAGGTCGGCGACGACTCCTTGGAGGACAATCTAGATTCCGTCTCAACCGCATCAGACTCGATGGTCAGTGAGGCAGCGGGCTTGAAAAACATGGTAATTCGAGACCGCTCAGGAGCTCGAATGTCGGCCTCAGACCTGGAGAATTCCATTGATCTTGCCCAGGTCGCTGTGCCCCTGCTTGCGTTTGAGGAGATCTTCGGAGCGATCTACATCCAGTGCGGCCTCGACTCATTTGTCACGCCAGAAGATACCGAAACGGTTTCGGTTATCGCTCGTCAGCTAGCGGTCGGCATCAACAACATCCATCTACGAGATGATGTGAAGGAACAGGCAACTAATGATGAACGGCGTCGAATAGCGCGGGAACTACATGATTCGGTCGCCGGCGATCTGGCCGCCCTCTTGTGGCAAACAGAAGACCTGGTTTCTCAACTTGCTTCTGGGGAAGAGATCAGCATGGACCGGATCAAGGAAATTCGAGATGTAACCAAGGAGACACTTGCCGATTCTCGCAGAGCGGTGTGGAACCTTCGAAGTGAATCGATAGGGCCGCGTCCACTCTCAGAACTTTTAGAAGCAGAGCTAAGCTCGTTAGAAAAGATATCCAATATAAAGACGCGGCTGTCGGCAGATTTCTTGGGAACCGGGCTAACACCCCAGGTGGAGCTAGCGTTGCTGCGGATAGGCCAGGAGGCGATCAACAACATTCGCCGCCACTCCAACGCCAGCCACGTAGACATCACCCTCTCCAGGGACGCAGATACGGTCACAGTTGTCATTGAGGACAACGGCCTGGGGTTCACGGAGGGGCCACTCGCCGATGGCGGAATGGCCGGGTTCGGGTTAACGTCGATGCGTGAGCGGGCATTTTCAGTAGGTGCAGAACTGAAAATCAAGTCCGTGCCTGGTGAAGGAACACGCATCGAGGTAAAGGTTCAAAACGCCCTGGAGCAAAGCAACTAGATGGAATCGATCAGAGTCATCGTTACAGACGATCACCCACTTTTTCGTAAAGGGATTGTCAGCGTGCTCGGGCGGGACCCGGAACTTGAAGTCGTCGGAGAAGCCGGTGACGGCGCACAGGCCGTCCAACTTGCAGTGGCTCTCCAACCCGATGTAGTTGTGCTTGATCTGATGCTCCCCGGAATGGACGGCTGCGAGGCCATGACTGCAATCAAGAACCAGGGAGTACCAGCCAAATTCTTGATCCTTTCGGCATTTGCGGACGATGAGGATGTATTCAGAGCTCTCGATGGTGGCGCGCGCGGCTACCTGCTAAAGGAATCAGAGCCGGCTGAGGTGGTCAAAGCCGTGAAGGCGATCCATCGAGGTGAGTCGCACATCGATTCCAGAGTCGCAGGAAAACTGCTCGATGAGTACACGCGACTCAACAAGAGCCGGTCCGCAACGTCCGGGCTTTCACCACGTGAGCTAGAGGTTCTGCAGGCTCTTTCGCATGGGGCTTCTAATCAGCAGATAGGTGAGCGTCTTCACATCAGTCTGAGCACCGTGAAGACGCACATGGCCCGGATACTGAAAAAGCTCGAAGCATCGAACAGATACGAAGCGATAGAAGCCGCCAGGGCAAAAGGACTGATCCGAGTCTGATTCCCGGATACAGGTAAGGATGATTTTTGGTCATACCTTTGGCACGCTGGCCTCATGTTGGTAAAACGTATCTAATTGATGTGTTGCACCTGACAGCGCAACAGCCTCGTGCTACTCAGGGGCAGAACCTGGAACGACGGCACTGAACCTGTACATTCGCAAGGCTGTCTAACTTTCCATGACTACGAAATCAAAATCCAGTTCCGGTAGCAAAAAGCCGACGAAGCAACCAAAGACGCTTTCTGTAGATATTGGCGGCACCGGAATAAAAGCCTCTGTACTGGACACCGAAGGCGTGATGATCAGCGCACGTGTTCGGTTGGCAACCCCGAAGCCTTCCCACCCTGACGCAGTTGTGGAAACTGTATCGGCACTGGCGAAACAGCTCGGAGAGTTTGACCGGGTGTCGGTCGGATTCCCCGGAGTTGTGCGTAAAGGAACGGTCCACACGGCTCCAAAC
>JAJCYX010000103.1 GCA_029262715.1 Chloroflexota bacterium | reverse complement strand
CTCCGCGTCGTGCCTGCGCCCCAGCGTCTCCTGCAGCCCATCGTCAAAGCTCTGCTCGCCCATCGAGTCGCGGTTGAACCCTGCATTCAACCAACCGGCTGCTTTCTCCGGTGTGATATCGCCCGGATTCGCTTCGAGTGTCACCTCGGCATCAGTCTCAATTGGAAACCCGGAGCGGATCGAGTCCATCACGCGGCCAATGTCATCTGACGACAGATACGAAGGGGTCCCGCCACCAAAGAAAACGGTTCCCGCCGAGTGATCTGAAAGCAGCCCGCCCCAGCGTGAAAGCTCCTCGCACAGGGCATCGACATACGTCGGAATCAGTTTCTCGATGCCCGCGTACGTGTTGAAGTCGCAGTAAGGGCACTTGGTCTCACAGAACGGAATATGAACGTATATCCCGATCGGTGATCGGTCCGCCGCGAGCTGTTGGCCAGCTTCCGGGTGCGTCAAAGATCACCCGCCCCGATCATCTGCTCCCCGGTGTCCAGAGACCGCCCGACGAATCGCCTGACTCCTCAGTCGGGGGTGGTGGGGCCGGCGGTGCAGCCTGGCCCGGTTGACCCGACGCCTGAGCTTGTTCCGCTGCGTGCCGTGCCGCCTCGTTGACCTGCCTGATCCAGCGCTCAAGTGCATCGAGCTCGGGTGGAGAGATCAGGAACTTCTCAACACCATCGGGAAGCTTGATATCGGTCGTGCCGCTGAGAATCAGAGTGGCCTCGCCGGGCTGTAACGCCTCTTCCAGCCGCTGATCCAGGTTACGCTGACGCCTCGATGCGGCATCCTGGTACGAAGCCGAAACGTCGTTCGCAACGCCCTGGCTGACGAAACCAACCTGCATGCACCGGCCCCAGTCGATCACCTCGGCAAACGTCTCGGCGTCCTCGTACTCATCGAGACGAGCGCCGGCATCAACTCGAGCCTTCACCATGTGCCACGCCTGCCGGTTGGTCTGCTCCAGCATCAGCATCGCATCGTCGCCCTTGCCGAGCACACCCTCAGCGAAGATGCGCTTGACGACGCCAGATCGCGCCTCAAGGCCTGAAATCTGCTGATCGGCAGCCTGCCAGTAGGCGTTGAACAGCTCGTCAAAGCCTTCAGGTGCCTGCGCTGAAGGCTGTATGAAGGGCACGATATAGGCTTTGCGTTCTGTCAAAACAGTGCCGTTGTCGGATTCAGCCAAAACAGATAGTCCTTAGGTTCTTGTTAGTTCTTACAGTCAAATATTTAAGCGTGCTACCGAGCCGCTGCCACTCAGCAATCCAACGAGATTATCTTCCTCTACACGGAGAATAGGAAGTTGAGGATGTCACCGTCCTGCACCACGTACTCGCGGCCTTCCTGGCGCAGGGTGCCATCCGTCCGGGCCTTCGCAATGCTTCCAGCCGCCACAAAATCATCGTAACCCACCGTCTCGGCGCGGATGAAACCTCGCTCAATATCCGAGTGCACGGTCCCCGCAGCCTGCGGGGCCGTCATCTTCTCCTCGATCGTCCACGCCCTCACCTCATCCTCACCTACAGTCAGGAACGATATCAGCCCGAGCACGCTGTATGAGAGGCGGATCATCCTCTCAAGCCCGGACTCTCCAGCCCCGAGACCCGAACGCATTTCTGCCTCTTCCTCAGGGCTCATCTGCGCAAGCTCCTCTTCAAGCCGACCGCAGAGCACCGCGCCGCCAGCCTTGTTCCCGGTCAACAACTCGCCAAGCTCTGCGTCCAACTCGTCCGATCGTTCCAGGTCATCTTCACCCACATTGAGAGCCACGAGTAGTGGAAGCTTGCTCAGCAGAAAGGTGTCCGAAATCGCAAGGATTTCTTCTTCGGTGTAACTCTTATCTCGAGCAGCGGTTCCCTCTTCCATCTCCGCTTGCAACGCCTGCAGAACCTCGATGTTCTTCGCAGCCTGCACTCGCTCCTGCGCCTTCATCCCCTTCACGCCGTCCTTGATCCGGTCGATTCGGCGTTCGAGCAGAGAGATGTCGGCGAACAGCACATCGAAGTTCACCTTCTCGATGTCACGGCGGTAGTCGATGCTTCCAAGCGTGTGAGCGACGGACGGATTGTCGAACGCACGTACTACGTGCAGCAATGCGTCAACTCGTTGCAGTTGACCCATCGATTCTCCCGAAAACAGGTCGGCGCTGTCAGCGGAGTGAACGCCAGGCAGATCAACGTAAGTGACCTCGGCAGGAACCGTGCGCTTCGGGTTAAACATTCCGGTCAATTTGTCCAACCGCCCATCCGGCACGTGCGCGACGCCGATGTTGGCTGATCTGTTGCCGCCGAAGCTTCCTGACTGCGCCGATCCGCGGGTCAGAGCGTTGAAGACCGTTGTCTTTCCGCTGCCGGGTAGGCCGATGATTCCAATCCGCATTTTTTGTCCGTTGAGCTGTGTCTGATGAGGGTAAGACGAGTGGTTGCTGAAGGTTCGCTTTTCGATCAAATGGCGAAGACCTGCACGCAATGCGCACAAAAGGATATGCCAGTCCGAGGCTGCGGGCTACAGCGTCATTGAGAGACGTGGCCGCACCCTGCGTCCTGAGCAGGTGCGGCGGCAAGCCGCGTTTTGCGGTGTGTCACAAGTAGTTGCTGGGATGAAAAAGTGGCTTGCCACCTTCGTCCTGAGCGGGCGCGAAGGACCCGGGGATGTG
>JAJCYX010000102.1 GCA_029262715.1 Chloroflexota bacterium | reverse complement strand
CGTCATCAGGCATGAAGTTTTCCACCCCGTCCGGCTTAGGACCTACATATCGCTCTTCCGCCATTTTCAGCGCCTGTTCGATGCCAGGCACAGGTTCATTCAACTCGGAACGCTTAGGCCATGCTCTTTCCGCCATCCACTGCGCAGTCTCGCGGGCGTTCTCCATGTCTCCATCCGCAATTGCTATCCAGGACATTCCCATCTCTTCGACGTCAGCGTACGGATAGCCCTCTGCGATTGACGTATCGAGAATTCCGCTGCGCTCATTCGCCTCAAAGCATTCGTCTACCAGGCTCTTCATTGGTTCTTGACCCGTGAACTGCTTGACGATGTTTACCAGCATCGGTGGCATCTCAATGAACTGGACCGGACGGATCTCACCTTTGGCCGCCCTGTAGATGAGTTCCGCGCATTTGCGGCCCCTGAGCTTGGTGTCCAGATGAGGACAGGTTCGCCACACGACGCAAGCGTCTGTATTGGCCACAGTTTCTTTCGAAATGTTGGCGTGCATGTCCAGCGTTATCCCGACTGGCACGTCTGGACCGACGATTTCACGGACGGATCGTGTGAACTCAGCATCCATATCAGGAAACTCTTCAGAAACGGCGGCACCGTGATTAGCGATGAGGACCCCATCCCACCGACCCTGGTCTCGCAGCATCTGGAGCATCTCAGATGAGAGTCGGTCGTAGGCATCCTTCGTGATGGTGCCGATTGGTCCAGTCCGGGCATACATCAGCGGTACGGCCTCGAAACCAAGCTCTTCAGCAGCTTGCAGGTACCCGGCGATTGTGTACTCGGAGGTGGCGAACTGATCCACAATCTCCTGCCCGCGAGCAATGATTCGACTCTCAAACTCTTCATATGTAGCAGGGACCGTAGAAAAGGTATTCGTCTCGTGCGAAATACCAAGAATCGCAAATCTCATCGTGAGCTCCAGAGGATAGTAAGAGGTCGTGTTAGTACCGGAGATAGTACATCGCCGAGTGAGAGTCGTAGCTTGATTGCGGCTGCCGGGAACTGCATTAGCGACGTGCTAAATGGCCGTCCCTGCAGAGTATTTAAGGCCGAAGAAGCAACCTGCCGCTGGCGAGTCGGACGTTGGTTCGAATACTAAACGGGAACAGCCGAGCGGAACTCTTCGAGACGGCGGATGTGTGCATCAGCGCCACGTAGGCCGTCATTCATAGTCAGAATACTAATGTGAGTTGCACCGGCTGCTTCCCAGGCCTGGGCGCGCTCTGCCCATGAATCGCTATTCTCTCCCAACAGGGGAAGCCGTCCATCAAGCCCTATTCCTGAGGGATCGCGTCCGAACTCTTTCGCCATGCCGTGCACTCGTTCTAGCTCTGCCAGGCTTTCGTCATTGGGCTGCCACTGCGGCATCCAGCCGTCGGCGATCCGGGCGATTCGCCGCAAGACCACATTGGTTGCGCCTCCGCCAATCCACACAGGAATTGGTTGTTGAATTGGCAACGGTGTGATCCCCGCATCTGGAATCGAATGCCATTCACCCTTGTAGTCGACGGTCTGATTCGACCACAGCGCTCGCATGACTTCGATCTGCTCTTCGGATCGTTTGCCACGACTTTTGAAATCTTCGTTCAAGGACTCGTATTCGACTTCGTTCCAGCCGGTGCCGATACCGAGGCGAAATCGGCCACCGCATAGAACATCAACTGTCGCCGCCTGCTTCGCGACGAGCGCGGTCTGTCGCTGAGGCAAAATCAAAACGCTGGTTGAAAACCCTAGATTTTCAGTAGCCCCGGCAAGGAATCCGAAAAGCACGAAAGGTTCATGAAACTCAGAAGCTACCGAGTACTGCATTTTCCAATCCGGTCTGTTTTCGAGGTTGGCGCCGACTACGTGATCGAATGAAGATATATGCGTATATCCGAGCGACTCAGCGGCCTGCCCGAATGCCTTTACTCCACCGCGATCGCTGTTTATCTCCATTTGAGGAAAAACAATTCCAATATCCATAATTACCTCTTCAAATTCTCAAACTAGATAAACGCGCCGTAGAACGCGCCTACAAGCACTCCGAAAAGCACGTGAACTATCACGAACCCGGACGTGGTTGGCGCTGGATAATTCAGGGTCATGAACCCCGGCGCTTGAACAGTTCCGTCCTTAATTCCTCGATGCACAATCTCCAACATTCCGATCCCGGTGCCAGAAATCAGCGCGTGCGCAAACCCGAATAGAATCCCCCACACAGCGTAAGAACTGGTGATATCAAAAAGATCGAAAACGAGGACATGGATTACTGCAAAAACTATGCTCATCGCCAGATGGATCATTAGACCAACTGGATATGTGCCGCCGTTGATCGGCATCACCATAGTGCCCAGCAGTTTCAGCAGGTCCATCTTCATCTGTCGTGGCATCATCACCAGTCCCAGGTAAATAGGGACCAGCATGATGAGACCTGCGATCAACCCGGCTAACACCGCCGCGCCTGTGTCGCTTAACCCTGAGCTTGATTCCACCCCGGACGGCACCTGGAGAAATATTTCCAACTGAACGAACTCCTGACTCGCCCCTGACGAATTCAGGCACGGTCATATGTCTTTCTGGGAATGGCGCGAATGAAAACCCTGGAGATTGAATTTCACCGGTGGAAAAGGACTCGAGGGCGAAGGAAATTCGTTCGGTACAGTCAGCTTACGTCAACGAGGCAAATTGCCGAGGCATAAGAGACAGCGGGCAACGCTTAATAACCACGATTTCGTACCGATGTAAGGAAGACTGGCCACCCGATTCTGGCTCTTCCAGTCCAATGACTATCTGGAGCGGCCATTTTTAACGGAAGTCGTGCCGTAGTTCGACTCCATCTAGTGCAGCTACACATGTCGTCCCGCAAGGTGGGAGCAAAACTGAAATTGGTGGAGCTGGGGGGAATCGAACCCCCTACCTCTTCGATGCGAACGAAGCGCTCTCCCAAATGAGCTACAGCCCCGTTTTCAGGCGTTGCCCGGCTTGATACGGGCTTGAGTGGTGCTACGGGATGCCGGTTTGAGCGGCTGGTACGTGTTCCAGATTAGCAACATGAAGTGACATGTGTAAACGGCGAAGGCCGTCCTGGTGAGGGCTGCTCCCGTAGGCCAGTCGCTCCGTCGCCAACCCGCCGCTGCAACTGGCCACGGCTCATCAACCTGCCTCGCTCCTTCATTCTCGCCACCCTATCTCGTTACTCCACACTCGCCACATCTCCTCCTCCTTCCCGCCAGAGCCTCACCCGTTACCGCATCCAGTTTCACCTCTGTCTGTTGATGGGCGTATCATCCGCCGACGAGGCCCAATGCAACACTGATGCCGGTCGTGCGCGTGCAAACAAGAAGGAGAACAGATTCTGTGCTTGAGCATTTCAAGGTCCCAAATGACATCGCCGTAAAGGTTCCGATAGACCGCCTTCGTGCGGTGACCGAGGCCGTTTTCATGAAGTGCGGCGTCCCGCAACGGGAAGCTGAACTGGCAGCTGATGTGCTCATGTTTGCCGATCAACACGGCATTGACACGCACGGCGTTTCAAACATGCTTAGAAGCTACGTGAACATGTACAACACCGGCGTGATGAACCCGGACCCTACATTTTCCATCGTTAAGGAAACAGCCAGCACTGCGTTGATCGACGGTGGTGGCGGGCTGGGTCTGATGACTGCGCCAAAGGCGATGGAGATCGCTATCGAAAAGGCACGTGAGTCTGGTTCTGGAATCGTCAGCATCCGGAACTCCGGCCACCTTGGTGCAGCCGGTTATCACGCGATGATGGCCGCAAAGGCAGACATGGTCGGCTGGTGTATGACAGCCGGTGGCAAGTCGATGATCCCGACGTTCGGCGCAGAGCCGCAGCTCGGGACGAACCCGATTGCGTTTGCTGCTCCTTCAGACAAGGAACCGACGTTCATGTTCGACGCCGCAATGACGTCGATAGCAGGCAACAAGATCGGTCTTGCGAACAGACTTGGCAAACCTCTCGGCGCAGGTTGGGTTGCGAACGAAGACGGCACGCCAAATATGGATGGCGGAGCAGCAAGCTCGTTCGCAGCTAATTCACTCCGAAACCAGTTACCTGTCGGTTCGACCAGGGAGCTTGGTTCGCACAAGGGCTACGGCCTCGGAGTGATGGTGGACATTCTCTGCGGGCAGCTTTCGTTCGCTCCGGGCTTTTCGGACCTTGCGCTCAAGCGGCGTGCTCACTTCGTGGCGGCATACAGCGTCGATGCATTCGGGGATGCTGCCGAGTTCAAGAGCAACATGGACGGCATGCTGAAGGGATTGCGTGAGACGAAGCCAATGCCGGGTCACGACCAGGTCTGGTATGCGGGGTTGCCGGAGCACTACGAAGGGATCAAGCGTGGAGAGCAGGGCGTTCCTCTGCACCCCGAAGTCGTGGACTGGTTCCGCAGCATCACCGCTGAGTTCGAGATTCCGTTCGACCTGGTCTAGGCCGTTAGTAACCCCTGGGATTCACATGAACCTTGCCGGACAGTTGGATGAGTTGATCGGGCCGCTGCTGCAGCACGAACAGGTGGTTCGTTTCACAGAGTCGCGTCGTCGACTTTCAGGTGATCCGTACCGCCCGATGTACCACTTTTCGCCGCCCGAAAACTTCATGAACGATCCCAACGGACTGTGCCAGTGGAACGGTTTGTATCACCTGTTCTACCAGTTCAGACAGGATGGAGAAGACCGCGTTCACTGGGGCCATGCGGTGAGCCGAGACCTGCTGCACTGGCGAGATCTTCCGATTGCGCTGTACCCGGACCAGGAGCACGACTGTTTCAGTGGCCAGACGCTGGTTGAGGACAGCCGGGTGATCGCGATCTATCACGGCACGCAAGCTGGCAACGCAGTCGCTACGGCTTCCGATCCCTTGCTGGTCGAATGGGAGAAGCACCCGGATAACCCGGTGATTCCGATTGTACCGATAGACGACAGCGGCTACCCGTATCGTGTTTTCGACCCGTGCATCTGGAAGGAAGAAGACGGCTACTACTCGCTATCAGGCGTGTACAAGAACGGAACTCGGAGTATTGATGCTGAGGGTATTGATCACATCTTCAGGTCAACCGATCTGAAGAGCTGGGAATATCTCGGAGCGATGATCGAGAGCGTGTACGACACCGAGCCGGGTGAGGACTACGCAGTTCCCAATTTCTGGCCAATTGGCAACGGCAAGCACATGTTGCTGTTCTTTAGCCACAAGCGAGGCGGACAGTACTTCGTTGGCAATTACGATTCAGCGACTCACCGATTTCATCCTGAACGGCATGGCCGCATGAATTACGGCCCGCTTGCCGTCGGGAGCCTTCACGCTCCATCTGCGACCATCGACGATTCCGGCAGGTTTCTTTCAATCTTCAATGTGAAGGAGAGCAAGGAGCCGAACGGCTGGAACGACATCATGACGTTGCCGCGTGTGCTGTCACTGGCAGATGACGGTGAGGTGCGGATTGAGCCTGTGAAGGAGTTGGAGAGTCTCCGTCACTCACATCAGCATGTGGATGAGTTGGAGGTTGAGGCGAACAGTGAGGTTGTGCTGAGTGGGATCAGCGGCAACGCGATGGAGATTGAGGTTGAGCTTGATCCCGGAGATGCGCACGAGTCAGGGCTGAGGGTGCTGCGTTCGCCGGACGGCCCGGACGGCAAAGAAGAGATAAGGATTTCGTTCTTTCCGAAGGGTCATCCGAGGTTTGGAACGGCGCAACTTCAGATCGATGGGACGGCTTCGTCGTTGCGCACGGACATCATTCCTCGTACGCCGGAGATT
>JAJCYX010000101.1 GCA_029262715.1 Chloroflexota bacterium | reverse complement strand
TACTGGCTACAGTCGCTCCGGGCCAGGAGCTTCATATGAGCGACAATGGCATTCGTATGGAGTTGCATACTCGGGCCGGAGAGCGAATCGGAACGCTAGAGGTTCACATTGCACAACGTGTCAGAAAGCTGACAGAGAAGGGCAATCGGTACGAATTCAGTGTTGCCAAGCTTTCGGGATCAGCAATAGCGGTAATGGTCGCTGAGACTCACTGCGCTCCAGGCATGACGTCAGTGGTCTCGTTCCCACCCGCGCTTCAGAAATCAGCTAGCGAAATTGAACTGGAATATGACCTGTTGGAAGACGGTGACGACGGCATGGATGTCGCTGAGACAGACGATGATGACACCATTACGCCGGAGGCTGAGCGTTCAGAGCGCCTGAAATCGATCATGTCCGGACGACTCGGTGGCGCTTATGGGATAGAGGACGAAGGCCTCAGCATCTAGCGTCCGGCTGGCTCAAGCATAACCAGCACGGACGAGCACTCTCCGTAGAGCCGACACGAATACGTCGAGGTCGTCATCTGTGTGGACCGCAGACACGTTTCCTGCACAGCGGTTCGACATCAAGATTCCCTCGTTCAGCAGCCCGGTGAACACCGTCTGAAGCATCTCTTTATCGTTCGTCGCGTAGCTGCGATAGTCAGTTACGGGTTCGGTGGTGAACTGCAAGGCAAACAGGGAAGTTGCTCCGGTGACACCCATCGGCACTTCAAGCTCCGTGATCAGATCGCGAATCATCTGGCGGAGCTTTTCGCCTTTTCGCTCCAACTGTTCGTAAACGTCCGGTGTCAGCAACTCCAGAGTTGTAACACCAGCAACCGCTGTCATTGGATTTCCGTTGAACGTTCCGGCATGTTGCACGAAATCTGAGCCGTGGTTCGGGTCCCACAGCTGCATGATCTCTTCCTTGCCGCCGAACGCGCCCACCGGCAATCCTCCGCCAATCACCTTCCCGAAACACGTCATGTCTGGCGTGATGCCGTACCACTCCTGAGCGCCGCCACTGGCCGCCCTGAACGAGATAACTTCATCAAATATGAGAGGAATTCCAAGCTCGGAGGTCAGATCTCGAAGGAGCTGTAGGAATTCCGGCTTTGCTGGAACCATGCCGCACTGGCCGTTTATCGGCTCGACGATTACCGCGGCAAGCTCGGAAGCTCTACTTCGGATTATCCTTTCTGAGGCTTCGAGGTTGTTGTACGGCATGATCACGATGTCATCAGCGGCGGCGGGATTAATCCCAGGGAACATCACCACTGCGTCAGGATCTTCAGCATCTCCAGCCTTACTTAATGGTGGCGTTACGGATATCTGAATCGCATCGTGATTGCCGTGATACGCACCTTCGCACTTGGCTATCAGCGTCTTGCCAGTGTAGGCACGAACGGCACGGATGGCATTTAGCGTCGCTTCGGTTCCTGAGTTAACAAAACGGACCTTGTCCAGAGACGGAACCCGCTCACACAGGAGCTCAGCCCACCGAATTACCGGCGGCGCTGGTGCTGGATAGCTGACGCCGCGGTCAACCTGTTCGTGGAGCGCTGCAGTAACGTCTGGATGTCGATGACCCATGATGAGGGTCGTCATATTGTTGACGAAGTCTGTGCGTACATTGCCGTCCACATCGGTCAACTGTGTGCCCTCGGCGTGAGTCAGATATACCGGGAATGGGTTCCAAAAGATGGAGTTACGCGTATCTCCGCCGGGTAGAACGGCAGTCGCGCGGTCGTGCAGCTTCTTCGACTTCGGATTTGCTTTGGTGTATGCGGCTACTTCAGCATCAAAAGCGGTCATGCTCATACTCCCGCAGGTTCGAGTGGTTTAGTGTTGCGCCATATCCTATCTTCGAATCGGTGTTCAGATCGGTTTCGGGGTCCACTGATCTCGCTCTGTCCCGCAGGTTGTGTTCAGGAGACTCAAATAGCTTTGCGAGTTGGTTGAGTGCATCTCCGGCGGTTGACCTAATCACCACATCGCATATCGAACTGAGCTTGGTCTCGAATGGATTGATCTCGATTACGGTCGATCCCTGGCTCTTTGCTATCCACAGGAGACCACTGGCAGGGCGGACTGAAGCCGACGTCCCGATAGCGACGATGCACGATGCAAGGTCTATTTGCTCTCGAGCCGCTTCCATGGTGTCGGTGGGCACAGGTTCCCCGAACATCACAGTATCGAACTTGATCGCGCCGCCGCAGTGTACGCACGGTTCTGGCGGCTCCACTTGTACAAAGTCGTTGAGCGCTGTCCGTTCGCCGCAGCCGATACACCTGAGTCGACTTCTGTTGCCATGAATTTCAATCAGGTTTTTTAATCCAGCTTTCAGGTCAAGACCGTCGATATTTTGCGTGATGACATGATTGAGTGCACCTGCTCGTTCCAGTGCGGTAAGCGCATGGTGACCTGTGTGCGGTTCTGCGGCGACAAGGGCGTCCCTCAGCTCAATCATGTGAGCGTCCATGTCGCGATTGAGCTGTTTTTGCCACCAGCCTGCGGGGTCTGCTCGGAAGCGACTGAAACCGTCCATCGGAGGCTGCCCATATTTAGTCCAGAGCCCGTCCTTGCCCCGAAATGTAGGGATTCCACTTTCCACGGACATCCCGGCACCGGTCATGGCGACTACATACGAGCTGCTATGGATCAGTTCTGCAGCCTGCAGAATGCCAGGGTCGACTGCGGGTTTTTCAGGACGTAACACGCGTCACCTCGCCTTCGGAGACCCTGAACAAAGTCGCACTTTCCAGGTGTTCACTAGATATTGATGAAAGCTCGGCCGATGTCAGCAGCACCTGTTCAAACTTCGACGCACGATCGAGCACCAACTTTCTTCTTCCAGGGTCGAGTTCTGAGAGGATATCGTCCAGTGCCAGAATCGGGGTGCGTCCGGTGAGCGACTTCACTACCGATGCCTCCGCCATTTTTAGTGCGAGTGCGATGATCCGCGCCTGGCCTCTGGACGCGAAAGATGCGGCGGGCTGGCTGTTTAGCAGGATGGTGATGTCATCTCTATGGGGACCGACTACCGTCACTCCCTGCGCAATCTCTCGTCTTCGAGCCGCCGCAAGTCCTTCGGTCAGGCATTGCACCAGTACGGTATGCGATATCTGATCAGGCATATTGGCCCCGGGGCCAGATTCAGTGAGTTGCGGCATGTATTGCAGTCCAAGCTCATGACCGTCGGTAAGTTCCATGTGTGCAGGAACAGCATCGGCGCTCAGTTTTTCAACCGTCTGGAGACGTTCAAGCACTATCTCAGCTCCCTCGTACGCCAGTCTCTCGTCCCAGAACGACATCTCGTCATTGGTTGCTGAGCCTTCCCTGATGCGGCGCAGAAGGTGGTTACGCTGAGTCACAACCTTTGAGTAGCGCTGTAGTGACTTGAGATAAGCCGGACGGCTCTGCGAGATGAGAATGTCCAGGTAGCGGCGCCTGACAGATGGCGAGCCAAGAACGATCTCCAGATCATCGGCTTCGAAAAAGACCACGTTCAGGTGACCTACAAAATCGGAGGAACTGCGCACGATACCGTTAAGGCGCAAAGACTTTCGGTAGCCTTTGCCATTCGCTTTGCCTGAAGCTGCCACATCAAAGTCGACCTGTGCCTGAACCGTCTCATCACGTTCACGCCCGACGCCTAGGACCTGGACGTGCCCACCAGAGTCTCCCAATCTCCAGTTGATCAGCTCTCGTTCACTTGATGTGCGCGGCGATTTCGCAATGGCGAGCATGTAGACGGCTTCAAGCAGGTTGCTTTTGCCATGCCCGTTCTCGCCTTCGAAGACGTTCAGCCCCGGACCAAGCTCTAGAACGGTCTGATTATGATTTCGGAAGCCTGTCAGAGACAGGCGCGCGATGTGGATCTTCGTGCTCCCGGTGAGTGAAATGTGCAGCAGGTCCACTTAATCAGAAAGAACCAGCTTGTGAACCGTGGATTCAAGCGAGGTTCGATTCTACCAACTGGAGCCGATAACTCATCCGAATGCAGCACCGTGGCGTATCGGTAAGCATCTAAGAACGTAAGAACAGCCACAGAGACTGGTAGGAGAGACATCGCCCGTTTTGCTATCGAGATATTCCAGCTTCATATTTATTGGCCTGGCTGTCGCTTTCGGCGTTTTCCTGGTGTGGCAAATTACGAACTCCAGCCTTTTAACGCGCATACTTAATCGAACTGAGGCGATCACTGTGACCGGGACAAACGGTTCTTCGACTTCGGGTGCCAGCCGAGAATTTGGGTTGGTCACTCTTTTGCCATTTGATGCGATCCGGTCTATCGAAGACCCAATCCACCTCGAACGTTCTCGGGCAGACGAGCTCTACAAACCGGATGAGCTTGTTCTTGGCATCGATATAAATGGC
>JAJCYX010000100.1 GCA_029262715.1 Chloroflexota bacterium | reverse complement strand
CCAATTAGGTCGGCTGTCTCACTGAGTCGCAAATTGTTCATCAGATTCTCATTCCATCACGGCATGCGGTTAAGTGTGTGGCCCTCGAAACGCCACATCAGGTTGTAACGACCCGACAGCCCGATGGTGAGCGGAGCTTTGATCCAGCATAGCCCTGGCAGGCACACACGACCTAAATTGTATTGGTTGGCCGCAGATTCGGCATCGTCCAGTGCCGGTCTATCAGTAGCCGTATGCTCACTGGGTATAGCGGAGGCATGATAACGCAACAGCCGCGAGTAACCAAAGATTCGTGAGTTTCGACATCATGACCACCCTCGTATCTGGCAGAGCGGTCTCGCCCATCCGCCTACCCCTATTCCTCGTCGCTACCGATGGCTCCAGCGCTTGGCTTCATCAACCTTCCGTCTCACCCGTCTGGCAATCCGGCTGATCACCTCCGCGGCTAGATCAGACTCGGCTTCAGCCGCGGCGTCGCCCTGCTGGACAGTTCAACATCCACCAGAGCAGTAAACAGAGCAGTAAAATGTCGCCTCCAGGTCAGATGTTCGGAGTATCTGCTACCGGTTCGGTAGATGTTGGAACATCGGCAGGTTGCACCTGGTCTGAACCACAGTCGACAGCCAAGCAGTGAATGGAACGCGATAACCACATGTGTCGTAAAGCGGTTCACTTCGGTAATACAGCGAGAGCAAAAATGCTCAGTTATCGTCCCGGTTGCTGCCAGAACTGCCGCCACTAGAGGATCGGCACCGCTGTTCAGGACTTGGTTTAGACCTCACCGTATCGGAAGCAGCTTACGACGTGGTCGTTCACCATCCCTGCCGACTGCATGAATGCGTAGCAAATAGTTGGTCCAACGAAGCCAAACCCACGCTTCTTGAGCGCTTTGCTCATGGCCTTTGACTCGTCGGTCTCCGCCGGGATCTCCGACATCTCCTGCCGGCTGTTCACTATCGGCTTACCGTCGACAAAGGACCACAGATACTCGTCCAGCTTCAGACCTTCGTTGTGCATGTCCAGCACCACACCCGCGTTGCCGATGAACGCTTTTATCTTTGCCCTGTTGCGAATAATGCGCTCGTCACCTCGTAGCTCTTCAGCCTTCGCCGCGTCGTACTCCGCAATCCGAGCAATATCGAACTCCTCGAACGCCACCCGGTAACCGTCTCGACGATTCAGAATCGTGCTCCAACTCAGTCCAGCCTGCGCACCCTCCAGGCACAGCAGTTCGAACAACTTCTGCTCGCCGTGCATCGGCACGCCCCATTCCGTGTCGTGGTAGTTACGCATTGCGCCCGGTGAATCGCCACCCCAGTCGCATCGCTGTTTGCCATCGGATGAAATCATCTCGCGCACTCCGTAGTTACCGCACGTTGAAATACATGGCAGATCATACGGCACGATCGACAGCCTGTTGAATCACATGTCGCAGACGGCAGCACGTTCTGAATTGACAGCTTACTAGCGTAAGGTGTGACACAAATCTCACCGTCGTCGTCAGGCTACAATTCGTAGATACAAAGCAATGTCGATGTACGTTACTCATTTCTAGTTATCATCGAATTAGTTGCTGCAATCGCACGACCACGAGTGTGATCGACTCATCATCGGCAGCGACACGGAGCAAAATATGCCAGATGGCACGAACGCCAGGTCAAAAAAAGCTGGCCCAACCCGGCACCAGCACGGCGGGATACGGCTAACGCAGGCCATGGAAAACTACCTGCTGTCGATCTATCTTGTCGAGGAGCAGGGTCTGCGAGTTACGAACTCAAACCTGGTCGCCCAGTTGAGGCGAGTCCCTGAGACCGAAAACCTGGGAACGTCGTTGCCGTCCGTCTCGGGCATGCTGCGTCGAATGGAACGGGAGCAGCTGATCCGCATTGGGGAGTCGCGCGACATCGGCCTCACGTCCAATGGCAATGCGCTGGCTGAGCGGATGATTCGCCGCCACCGCCTCGCGGCACGCATGATCGTCGACATGCTTGGCGTCGAGCTGTGGGAGGTCAACGCGCAGGCCCACATGCTTGAACACGCGATCTCCGATGAGATCGAGCAACGGATTCGGGAGAAGCTGAACAACCCGAAAATCGATCCGTTCGGCCAGCCGATTCCGGGCTCCGGCTTCAAGCAGAGTCGGGGCGTTGTCACGCTCGATCAGGCACCAAACGGAAGCGACATGGTCATAGATCGCATTCCTGAAGATGACGAAGAGCTTGTGAAGTACCTTGTTGAGTCAGGCGTGTTACCCGGTGTACGCGTTACCGTGGACGACGTTGCTCCTTATCGCGGAGTCGTCTCGCTGACCGTGGACGGCAGGGCAGCGGTGCTCGGCTATGCAGTCGCCAACCGCATTATGTTACGACCAGCGGGTTAGGCAGCAAGCTGCATTTTTTGTCATCTCGAGCATCGCCGAGTGATCCGACTGGTCTTACATCAAAGAACTGCAAGGCTGCCCTGACCCACCCTCTAACTCCCTTGAAGGGAGGGAGAATGTTTGTCATTCTGAACTTGATTCAGAATCTCTCGGGTCGCAGTGCTTCAACGGTCAGATCCCTCCGCTGCGGTCGGGATGACGCGTTGCTAGTCGTTTGCTCATGGAAAGAGCGGCCTCTGATAGATCGCCCCACCCACCAGGTCCTTCGCACACGCTCAGGACGAAGGTGGATGGCATAGCTACTATTTCATTCCAGCGGCAACTTGTAACCCACCGGAGAATGTCGCACGCGACCTTACTTCGCCGTGTCCGCTCCCTTTACCTCGTGCGCTGCAAGAAACTCAAGGTCGAGGTTGATGCCGAGTCCCGGTGCGTTCGGATCCAGGTAAAGATCGCCACCTCGGATATCGAGTGGGTTGTCGATAAACACGTTGTATCCGGACAGATCGTAGCGGCTCGTCTCAAGTTTGTAGAAGTTCGGGCAAGTCATCATCACCTGCGCCCCGGCCATGATGTTGATCGGACCAGACGCATCGTGCGGTGACATCGGAATGTAGTAAGCTTCAGCCATCGTCGTGATCTTCTTAAGCTCCGTAATTCCACCCGTCCACGTCACGTCAGGCATCACGAAGTCCGCAAGATTGTTCTCGAATATCGGCACGAACTCCCAGCGCGTGTGCAGCCGTTCGCCGACGCTGATCCGCACGTTCACCTCATCCTTAACCTGCTTCAAAGCCTTCCAACTCTCAGCCGGCACAGGTTCCTCGAACCAGAAAATGTCGTAAGGCTCCAGCGCGTTGGCAAGCTTCACTGCCGAGGGCACGTTGTACATACCGTGGGCGTCGATAAGAATCTCCATCTCAGGCCCGACCGCTTCACGAGCAGCGGCCGTAATATCGGCTGCATTAGCGACAACTGCGGCGGAAATCTCGCCGTCGAGGAATGTGTCGTTGCCAACGTGAAGGTTCGCCATCATCGGATCCATCTTGAATGCGCGATGACCAGAATCCTTGATCTCCTTCACCCACGGGACGATATCTTTCGGTGTACTGGGTTGCGGCGGGTGAGTGTAGAGGGCGATGCGATCTCGCACTTCGCCGCCGAGCAACTTGTAGATGGGCAATCCGAGAGCCTTGCCGCGGATGTCCCAGAGCGCGATGTCGATTCCTGAGATCGCCGCCGCTGTTGCGCCACGAGTGCCGACGTACGTCATGCCACGGAAGATCTTCGCCCAGATCCACTCGATCTTCTCCGGGTCCTCGCCCTTAAGCCAGTCGCCAATCTCATCCACGAACGCAGCGATTGCCCGGTTCGCAACGGGTCCGGGATACGTGGTGATCTCACCCCAACCGGTGATCCCTTCGTCTGTGTTGACCTCAACGAAGACGAATGAACGTTTTTGGTTATCTCGCATCTCGCTTGAACCGGGATTGTCGTCCCAGTCCATCCGGACGACCCACGACCTGATGTTGGTGATCTTCATGTTTTTCTTTCTTTGACTATTCGCGAACAAGTTGGAAAATGCCGGTCGTGAATATCACGACGCCAAATACTGCGAGGGCGATCAAGAGCAGCCTGTTAGTCCACGCCTCCTTGCGCCACTCTCCAAACAGCCTGCCAATAGAGGCGAGTACTGCATAACCCCGAACAAGACCAGACCTAATTCCAACTGTGAATCTCCCCAGTTTGTATCCCGGATTATCTCTTTCCAGCGCCTGCGGTCAAATCTTCATCAGCCAACTGCATCTTGCGCTTGACACTCCCACTCTTACCCGTAGAGTGACGGACGCCTCGTATTAGGCTAAAAACAATCCAAACTCCCTGCACCAGTCGATCGGACTCCGAACCTATATGACGCAATCTCTCTCCGAAGCCGAACTCAAAGCCGCACTGCCAGACGTCACATCATCGCTGAACTTCTCGCAGTTGAAGTCGAGAGTCACCATCCGGCGCGATCAGTGGGGAATACCTCACATCAAGGCGGACAATGAGTACGACCTGTTCTTTGCCCAGGGATTCGCAACCGCGCAGGACCGGCTTTTCCAGATGGACTTCGACCGCCTTCGCTGCGTTGGCCGGATCGCCGAGTTCCTCGGGTCGTCCGCAATTCCGCAGGACACACTGATGCGCCGTCGCCGCATGGAACGAGTCTCGAAGCTCGACTACTCGATCGCAAGCGCCGAAGTCAAAGCCGTAGTTGATGCCTACACCGACGGCGTCAACGCGTTCATAGACAGCACCGAGTCTCTGCCGGTCGAGTACAAGCTGCTTGGCACGAAACCTGAGCGCTGGGAGCCGTGGCACTGCGTCGTCGTCTACAAGGTGCGTAACACGGCCGAAGGCTCGTTCCAGGGAAAGCTGTGGCTCGCTCGGCTGGCGGCTGAGATCGGTCCTGAACGCGCCGCAAAACTCTCACCCGGATATCAGCCCGGAAACCTTCTGACCGTACCTCCGGGCGAGCGGTATTCCGGCCCGGTTCTGAACGCTATCGACGATCTTCGCACTGTCGTTGAGGCGTCCAGCATGCTGAACGACACAGACGGAGGTAGCAACGGATGGGCGGTGTCCGGCGATAGAACGCAGTCCGGCTTGCCGCTTGTAGCTGGTGACTCGCATCGAGGTCTCGAAGCGCCCAATGTCTACTACCAGGTACATCTCATCGGACCTGATTTCGCGACGCTTGGCCACTCAATTCCGGGCGTTCCGATGGCGCTTCACTTCTGCCACAACGAGCATATTGGCTGGGGTATGACGCACGGTGGAGTAGATACGCAGGACCTGTTCGTTGAGCAGTTCAGGACCGAAAACGGAAAGACGCAGTACCTGCATAAGGGAACATGGATGCAGGCAGACGTCTCAAGCGAGACGATCCATGTCAAAGGTGGCGACGATGTGCAGGTTAGGGTCGTTGAGACGCATCACGGTCCGGTTATCGCCGGTGCATCGGCAGACGGTTATGGCGTAGCTCTTGCTGATCCAGGCTCTAGAGAAGGAACTCCCTGGCTCGACTCAGCATATGGCGTGATGAAGTCGAAATCTGCGGACGAGCTGGAAAAGGCGTTCGAAGGCTGGACCGACCGCGTGAATAACTATCCGTACGCCGATGTGCATGGGAATTTCGGCTACACGCTTCGAGGCCGCATTCCGGTGAGGAGCAGCAGCAACGGTTGGGGACCAGTTCCCGGCTGGACCGGCGATCACGAATGGAAGGGCCGCATCCCCGCCGCTGAACTGCCTCGCTCCCGTAACCCTGAGACTGGATGGATTGTCACCTGCAACCAGCGTGTTGTTGACGAAAACTACCCGCACTACCTGACCAACTTCTATGGTTCCGGGTTCCGCGCTGAGCGCATCGCTTCTCGCATCGCTGATCTGTCCGGTAAGAAGATCGGCGTCGAAGAGATGTCCTCAATACATGCCGATGTCACATCGATTCCCGCGCAGGCGTTGCAAAAAGCATTGTCACGAGTCGATGATCTCGATGGCAAGACGGCTGAGGCTGCGAAGCTGATTGCCGGTTGGGACGGTGTTCTTTCAGTCGATTCACCTGCGGCCGTACTGTACGAGATGGTCGCCGCCAAACTGACGGAAGCTATCGTTAGAGGTAACTACGGCTCACTCGCAGAAAACATGATCAACTCGCTGGATCCCGGCGCAGAAGAGCACTTCAGGCGGCATCTAAAGTCGGCACTCGTTGTTGAGCTGGAATCCGGAGAGTCCAGTGTGTTGCCTGAGGGGGCTACATGGGACGGGCTCCTCAAAGAAGCGATCGATCAAGCTCTGGTCGAACTGGAAGAGCGTCTTGGCACCGACTCGAGCAAGTGGCGCTGGGGTGATCTGCACGGCTCAGCACAGCAGCACCCGCTCACAGGCACCTTTCCAGAACTGGCAGAGACACTGAATCCACCTAGGGTCGAAACCGCCGGTGACGGTGACACGCCCTACGCATCTGGCACTCGAACCGGTACGAACTTCACCACGGGGTCGGGACCAATCAACCGGTACATTCATGACCCTTCAAACTGGTCAAATGGACGCTGGATTGTGCCGCTCGGAGCGTCAGGCCATCCAGGAAGTTCGCACTACGCAGACCAGCAGCGGATGTGGGCAAAGGTGGAGACGATTCCGCAACTGTGGGAGTGGGACGAGATCGGTTCAAACGCCGAATCAGAGCAGCAGCTGACCCCTTAAGAGAGAAACAAACTCGTTTGCTCACGCGGACTTCATGCGATTTCGGTCGATTAAAGGCGCCCCAGTGCTAACGTTTAAGTAGCGAGAGGGACGGGCCCCTGTGGAGGGCCTGAGAGTCATGAAAGGAGGGTCGCCTTGCTCAAGATGCGAAAGCGTTTCCAGGGTTGGATCATTCACGTGGCTTATCCGGGTCTCTCGAAGGCCGCCGGGTGAAGCCCGGGGATCCGGTCTTTGGAGAGACAAGTAGCTCCGTCGGGCGTGCGTCGTAAATACAGCACAGTCGATGCGCCCCTTGTAGTCGTTGGGTGGCCGAGAGCGGTAAGTGAACGGTGCTGACGACAGGGGTTTCGGCAGCTAAGGCCGTAATGGTCTCTACCAGCACGCCCCAGCGGAGCGGCCTTGGGCCCGCAACCGGTTTCGGATAGCGATCAGGTTGCGAGGACGAGGCCAGGAACAAAGGCGAGCGGGCAGACCATGTCCGGTCGCCTTCTATTTTGCTCCTTGTTCGTAAAAGAACCCTCTGATTGCTCCGAAGAGTTACCGACCTATTACCCACCGCTTCCACATTCTTCGGGATAGCCCCCAAGCCCCTTCGGAAATCCCGCGGTCAACTGTGACTAAAGCACCATTGTGCATTGGTTCACAATGTAGTTAAACTATGAGAGACGAGCTAAATAGTTACGAATATCGTCATGTTAGTAGTTGATAACATTCGTTAACTGGTTGTTAACCATTCTTGCTATTGCTAATCATGACGAAAAGCGTAAGATGGATGTAGCGAGTTGAACAGGGCGATCATGTGCATCGCACGCCAGCTACGCCAAGAGGCGCATCTTTAAACTGCGCGGACCGGCAATCTGCATGCCGGAGGAGCGAGAGAAGTGACAAAAGTCATCCGTAACATGTTTTCGCGGATCGGTCACGTTCTTGAGACCAACCTGGTAGACCCGAGGGAGCAGTATCAAGCTGTTCTGCTCGGTGACTCAGTGGCCCGACACGCCCACGATGGCGACTACGCCAGCCGTGGCAAGAATCGGACCCCTCACCTGGTTGGCCAAGAGCGTCCGGCAGGCAACCTCAAAAAGGCTGCCTAACCAGAGAACGTCAGACACGGAAGTGCCCGTAGGAAGTAATTCCTGCGGGCACTTTTTTTGTTGGCAGTTTCTTGAAGTGTCAGAGGTGTCCAACTGTCATTCTGAACGTGATTCAGCATCTCTTGGATGAGCATGAGACTCGCCGCTGAAAACGTGGCTTGCCACCACCATCAGGACCACTGCCGTTCGTCTTCTACTGTGCGAATGTTGCGCGGCGGATACTGCTTGTACTCGTACTTCGCCAGTTTCGACTCATCGATCTCAATGCCAATTCCCGGCGCGGTCGGCAGCTCAAGATACCCATCAACAGGCTCGTTGTAGCCAATCGTCAGATCCCTCGACGCCTCCTCCGCATGCACCATGTATTCGTAAATCAGGAAGTTCGGCATCACCGCCGAAGCGTGCACAGCAGCAGCGGCACCGATACCCGTGCTATTCCAACCGTGCGGCGAGACGCCGATGTAGTATGGCTGTGCCATCGCCGCAATCTGAGTTAACTCGAGTATGCCTCCTGTGTTGCATATATCGGGATTGATGATGTCCGCCGCTCTCAGATCGAACACCTCTCGAAAACCGTTGCGAGTGTAGAGCGCCTCGCCGGTCACAACCGGAATCGTCGTGGCATCCTTCACCTCTTTGATCGCCGGGATGTTGTCAGGCGGGCATGGCTCCTCGAACCAGTAAGGGCGGAACGGCTCCAGCATCTTCGCAACGCGGATAGCATTCATTGGAGCAAGCCGTCTGTGCACCTCAATCAGCAACTCCACCTTCGGCCCAACCGCCTCTCGCACCGCGCTGACAGTTTTCACCGCCTCTTCCAGCACCTCATAGTCCGGGTACTCAGTCCAGGGACCGGGGAACGGGTCGAACTTCAGCGCGCCGAAACCCTTCTTGACCGTTGCCACGGCTTTGTCGGCATAGTCCTCGGCGTTTTGTGCACCGCCGCTCCAGCTGTTGGCGTAGAGCCTTATCGACGGTCGCACTGGACCACCGAGCAGGTTGTAGACAGGTTGATCCAGCGCCTTGCCGACGATGTCCCACATGGCGATCTCAATACCGGACATTGCGCAGTGCAGGTCCATGGCAGAACGCTTCGTCGCGAAGTCTTCGTGAACCACGTGCATGAAGTGGCGAATGTGAAACGGGTCGCGGTCTACTAAATACCTTGCGACCTGATCGATATGCGCCTCGACCTGCGTGTCACGGTCAGCCTGCGTGTAAGCCTCGCCCCAACCGGTAATCCCGGCGTCCGTCTCGAGCTTCACGAAGATGAAGTTCTTCATCCCCGGACCGGGATGGACCTTGTGGGTTGTGACGTTGGTTATCTTCATTGAACTGCCCCCGGAAGAAGTGCGAGTTGGCGACGATGCCGAATGCCGTGATGACGGGATTCTACTCGCGCGGTTCTAGTCGCGTAGGGAGAGTTGATTGGGGACGGTCAGAGGTTTGTCATTCGGAACTTGACTGGCTCAGGACGAAGGCCATTCTCCCTCCTAGCCTGGGAGGGAGTT
>JAJCYX010000099.1 GCA_029262715.1 Chloroflexota bacterium | reverse complement strand
GTCCCTGTATATGCGCTCGACGACGCTAGGCCTGAAGTAGCCGACGCCACCGTGAATCTGTAGCGCTTTGCTGGCGATTCTGCCTGCCGCCTCGGACGCATACACCTTCGCCATCGCGGCTTCTTTGCTGTGTGGCATGCCCGCGTCGTACAGGCTCGCAGCACGAAATGTGAGCAGCCGCGCTGCATCCAGTTCGGTCGCCATATCCGCCAGCATGAACTGGATAGCCTGCTTCTTCCCGATCACCGAGCCGAACGCCTTACGCTGTCTTGCGTAGTCCAGTGCAGCGTCCAGCGCGCCTTTGGCAAGCCCGAGGCACTGCGCAGCGATCATAATCCGGGACGAGTCAAGGATTTTGAGGGCTATTCGGTAGCCATCACCCGGCTTCCCGAGCATATTGGCCTTCGGCACTCGACAGTTGTCGAACACAAGCTCGGCCGTCTCACAGCCGCGCATGCCCATCTTGCCGTGCTGTGGATTGACCGAAAAACCAGGAGTTCCCTTCTCGACGACAATCGCCGAGATGCCTTTGTAGCCAGCAGTGCGGTCCTGGTTTACAAACACGGTGAAGATATCGGCGACACCGCCGTTTGTTATGAACAGCTTCGTGCCGTTTAGAACATAGTCATCACCGTCTTCTACAAGCGTGGTCGCAAGGCCCAGTGCGTCTGAACCGGTTTGCGACTCCGTAAGTGCAAACGCGGCGATCTTCTCTCCTGCGGTCATCGAAGGCAACCAGCGCTCTTTCTGTTCCGTCGAGCCAAACTGGTTGATCGTCTGTGAGCCGAGCGAAACGTGCGTGATGAGAACGGTGCTGGTCGTGCCGCAGGCTGCTGCGATCTCCTCTTGCACGACCATCATGTCCCGGTATTCGCCGCCAGAACCACCGTGCTCCTCATCTACCGTCAGGCCAGTGAGCCCGAGTTCAGCAAGACCCTTCATCTGCTCCCACGGGAACTGCTCTTTCTCGTCAACCTCAGCTGCCCGCGGAGCCAGCTCTTTCAATGCAAACTCACGCACGCTGGCGGCCAGCATTTCCTGCTGTTCAGAGTAGAGTGGTCGCACTGCGGGCTCCTGTATTGATGTCGAGATGGGCGAGAAACGGCCATGCCAATTTAGAGACCGCTCTTGTTAATGGCAACCAGCGACTGCCTTGGGGACAATGTCGATCGGCTGAATATCTCGAAAGATCATTTGGAGCCTTTGCACGGGGAAGGCTAGAATCGCATAGCATGCTTTCTGCACGCCATTCCGCAATTAGGGACTAAGAGCCAGATGCGCATTCTCGGTGTGGACCCCGGCCTCGTTAACACTGGATACGGCGTGATCGACACCGGTTCCGATAGGCCACAGGTCATTGAAGGTGGTGTGGTGCGGACCTCATCCAAGACACCACTCGAAGAGCGGCTGCACACCATATTTCAGGCTGTGCAGGAAGTAATCACCGAACTGCGGCCAGATGCGATGGCTATCGAGGATCTGCACTCGCAGCCGCGATTTGCCAAGACGGCGATCATGATGGGCCATGCACGCGGCGTTATCGTTATGGCCGCGGGAGCAGCTGGTATCCCAGTGTTCAACTACCAGCCAAACCGCGCCAAGTCGATCGTTACGGGTGCAGGCCATGCTCCTAAAGACCAGGTGATGCGGGCCGTTGCAGCGCATTTGCTTGATGACTCGGTGACGAAGAATGAGCACGTTGCAGACGCGTTTGCTATTGCGCTGTGTCACGCCATAATCTCAGGCAGCCCGGCGGTTGCTGCTGTTGCCGCCGCCAACGCCAAGTGATTTTCGAACGCCCTGATGATCGGGGCAGTCAATCTTCAGCATTTATCTGAACGGACTGAGCTCAGTTGATTTCATACATACAGGGAACCGTACACAGGCTCGACCGCGAGCCTGCAAAAGCGGTAGTGCTGACCGGCGGAATCGGCTACGAGGTGCAGTTGCCGGTCTTTGTCTACGACTCGCTCACCGGAAAGGGTGTACGAGCCGGGGATGAGATCGAGTTTGAGCTCTACTATCACGTGACCGATCGCCAGCCGAAGCCGCAACTCGTCGGCTTTTTGCACGAAAGCGAACGGCGTTTCTTTGAGCAACTCATCCAGGTTGAAGGTATTGGACCTGCAAAGGCTGCGGCCGCACTGGTATTCCCGGTTTCGGCAATCGCTACTGCCATCGAAAACGGGGACACGGGCCTGCTGAACCAGCTTCCGGGAATCGGCGCCCGCGCAGCGCAGAAGATCATCGCCACGCTGCAGGGCAAGGTTGCAGCAACTGCGCTTCTGCGTGATGAGCGAACGCCCGCTGGCAGCGGTGCAAACGGGTCGAACGGTGCCGCGCCGGGCGGCTCGGTGCAGTCCGAGGTGACCGACGCCCTTATTGCGCTTGGTTACCGTCCGGTTGAGGCGAGAGAGCAGGTGGACGGTGCGGTGCGGCGCAACCCTGAATCGGCTGACGATTCGCAATCGCTTATGCGTGAAGTGTTCCGCGCACAGGCGGCGACACGAGCGGCATTTGCGCCCGGAGACTGATCTAAGTGGCTAAAACCGGTCGAGAAAAGATCGTCGGGAATGGCGCGAACGGCAATGGTTCGTCCGATGCGTCTACTAAGGCCGAGGCATCGACAGATGTGGCTGAAGACTCGTCGCGCTCTGATGTAATCAGCCCGATCAAGACCGCAGACGATGAGCGAGTGGGCAACGCTTTAAGGCCGCGTCACTTCGAAGAATACGTAGGACAGATCGCGGTCGTCGATAGCATCTCAGTGGCCGTCAGCGCAGCAGATCGAAGAGGCGACGCTCTCGATCACGTGCTACTTCACGGCCCGCCTGGACTTGGCAAGACGACCATCGCGCACATCATCGCCCGTGAGATGGACTCCAGGCTTGTGCACACTTCAGGGCCGGCCATGGAGCGGCCCGCTGATGTGGTCGGCATTCTCTCGAACCTGGATACGCGAGACGTGCTGTTCATCGACGAAATCCACCGGCTTTCCAGCGCAGTCGAGGAGTATCTCTACTCTGCGATGGAGGACTTCAGGGTCGATTTCACAACGGGGCAGGGCGCATTTGCCAAGACAATTAACTTGCCACTGCAGCCGTTCACGCTCATTGGTTCGACCACGCGGGTTGGCATGCTTAGCGCCCCGCTACGCGACAGGTTCGGTCTCGTCTATCACCTCGACTACTACACGGAAGAGCAGTTGACGCTCGTGGTCCAGCGCTCAGCGAAGATTCTCGGGGTCGAAGTTACGGAGACCGGTGCAGCCGAGATCGCCAGGAGATCACGCGGCACGCCGCGCATTGCAAACCGCCTGCTCCGCCGGGTCAGAGACTACGCTGAAGTGAAGTACGACGGCGTGATTAGCGACGATATTGCGAAGAGTGCGCTGCAACTGGAAGGCGTGGACAGGCTCGGACTCGACCGATTAGACCGGCTCTATTTAGAGACGCTTGCCAAGAACTATGATGGCGGTCCGGCCGGTGTGAACGCCCTGGCGGCTACGCTTAACGAGGAACAGCAGACTCTTGAGGATGTTGTAGAGCCGTATCTTTTGAAGATCGGGTTCATTCTGCGAACCACGCAGGGGAGACGCACAACGCCAGAGGGCGCAAAGCATGCTGGTGTGGTGCAGGCGCCAGGCGTTGAGTTAAAACCCGACCCTCAGCAGACCCGCTTTCTCTAGCGTCCACCGGGGTTTGTGCAGGTCTAGGCCAGCTACGTAGTCCGGTCTTCCTCGCCCTCGCCGTGAATCGCAGCCTTGATGAGCTCGTCCGGGATGTCGTCGAACGATGCGTAGTTCATCGAGTACAGGCGTGAGTAGAGCCCACCCTGTGACATCAGCTGATCGTGGTTGCCCTCTTCGATGATCTGGCCGTCTTGCAGCACGATGATCCGGTCTGCTCCGCGAATCGTGGCAAGCCGGTGGGCGATCACCATTCCCGTGCGGTTCTGTAGGAGCCGTGACAACGCCTGCTGAATCAACATCTCCGTGTAGCTATCGATATTCGCAGTCGCCTCGTCGAGCACAAGGATCTTGGCGTCGGCAACAATTGCCCGAGCGAAGCTGATTAACTGACGTTGCCCAAGTGACAGGTTGCCACCCCGCTGCTCAAGCTCCGTCTCGTAACCGTCCGGCAGCTTCATGATGAACTCGTGCGCGCCAACTGCCCGGGCCGCCTGTACTACCTCTTCGCGAGTGGCGTCCTCACGACGGTACTTGATGTTCTCAAGGATCGTGCCTGAGAAGAGATATGGCTCCTGCAAGACCATGGCGATCTCGTGGCCCAGTGACTCCTGTGTGCAGTCCTTTACATTGTGGCCACCGACCAGCACCTCGCCTTCCCACACTTCGTAGAAGCGATGGATCAGCGACATCGTTGTAGATTTGCCTGAGCCGGTGGGACCCACGAGAGCGACCGTTTCGCCCGGATTCACCTTGAAACTGACATCACGCAAGACGGGCTGGTCTGGGTTGTAGCCAAATGTGACGTTCTTGAACTCTATAGAACCGTCCGTATTTTCAAGTGCGATCGCACCCTCTTTGTCCTGTACCTCGACTGGAACGTCAAGCACTTCGAAGATTCGCTGTCCTGACGCCATTGCCCTCTGCATGATCGAGTACTGCATTGTCAGCGCTCTGATCGGGTCGAAGAAGCGCTGGACGTTCAAGATGAACAGGATCATCACACCTACTTCGAGTGTTCTGTCCAGTACGAATGTTCCGCCGACAACAACGATGATGGCCATTGCGATACCGGGGAGGGTGTCGATGGTCGGGATCATG
>JAJCYX010000098.1 GCA_029262715.1 Chloroflexota bacterium | reverse complement strand
ACCACCAAGTTCTCTCTCCCCGAATCTGACATCCCGACTCATTGGTACAACGTTCAGGCGGATCTTGAGTGGCCGCTTGATCCGGCGCTTCATCCGGGCACTCACCAACCGGCGGGTCCAGACGACTTTGCGCCGCTGTTCCCAATGTCGCTGATTGGCCAGGAAGTGAGCCAGGAGCGATGGATCGAGATTCCAGATCAGGTGCGTGACATATACCGACTATGGCGTCCAACGCCGCTGTTCAGGGCACATCGACTCGAGAAGGCGCTTGGCACGCCTGCACGCATCTTCTACAAGTACGAAGGCGGTAGCCCAGCCGGTAGTCACAAGCCGAATACCGCGATTCCGCAGGTCTACTACAACAAGCAAGAAGGCACAAAGCGCATCACGACCGAGACCGGTGCCGGGCAGTGGGGCTCTGCACTTGCGTTCGCCTGCAACCAGATGGGCATCGAAGCGAAGGTCTACATGGTTTCCGCAAGCTACAAGCAGAAGCCGTACCGTAAGTCGATGATCGAGACCTGGGGCGCGGAGGTTGTGCCGAGTCCGTCGCCGGACACGAAAGCTGGACGTGACATCCTGGCCGAGAACCCTGATTCGCCCGGAA
This sequence comes from Chloroflexota bacterium, assembly GCA_029262715.1. Taxonomy (GTDB): domain Bacteria; phylum Chloroflexota; class Dehalococcoidia; order Lucifugimonadales; family Lucifugimonadaceae; genus JAJCYX01. The sequence continues at coordinate 2,043 of JAJCYX010000098.1, read as the reverse complement.
GCCTCGGCATCGCCATCTCGGAAGCTGTCGAGGATGCGGTCATGCGCGACGACACCAAGTACTCGCTTGGTAGCGTGCTGAACCATGTCTTGATGCACCAGACGATCATCGGCCAGGAAGCGATCAAGCAGATGGAGATGGCTGACGCGTATCCAGACATGGTGATCGGTTGCGTGGGCGGAGGATCGAACTTCGGCGGAATTGCGTTCCCGTTCGTGCCTGACCGTATGAGTGGCAAGAACATCCGGTTCATCGCAGTGGAGCCAGAGGCTTCGCCATCGCTGACACGCGGCAAGTTTGCTTACGATTTCGGTGACACTGCTGGCATGACGCCGCTGATGAAGATGCACACGCTGGGCCACACGTTTGTGCCAAACCCGATTCACGCTGGCGGACTGCGTTACCACGGGATGGCGCCGCTTGTGAGCCTGATGCTTGCGCACAACCTGATTGAACCGAGGGCGTATCACCAGAGGACGGTGTTTGACGCTGCTGTGCAGTTCGCTCGAACCGAGGGGATAATCCCTGCACCTGAGCCTTCTCACGCAATTCGAGCCGCTATAGATGAGGCGTTGCTCTGCAAGGAAACAGGTGAGGAGAAGACGATTCTGTTCCACCTGTGCGGCCACGGAAACTTCGACATGTCCGCATACGAGCAGTACTTCTCAGGCCAGATGGTGGACTACACATACCCAGAAGCTGAAATAGCAAAGGCGATGGAGTCTGTGCCGGTGATGTAACGATTTTTGTTTGGTCGTGCATGGCGCGCTCGGAGAGTTACACTACCGCCGCGCCACTCAAGCCAGCTTCAACAGGAACCACAGCCATGCCGCACAAAGTCGCGATGCCAGTCCAGATGTTCGTATCTCCGGGTCCGAAGCCGAACGGTTTGCAGGCCGCTGACGATGGCCTCTGGTACATCGACCAGACCGACAACAAGGTCTACAAGCTCGACTGGCAGACTGGTGAGACGCTTGTAGAGTTTCCGACGGAAACGGTTCATTCAAGCGGCATTACCGTCGGCGACGGCAAGCTATGGATCGCCTCGACATACAGCTGCGAGATCGTCTGCTGTGACATCGAAACCGGCAAGACGATAGAGCGATATGAATCTCCGGGCGCCGGGATTAATGCCACAAGAGAGCACCTCGATGCGAGCGCAGGCAAGAAGTCTGAAGCTACTGGCGACCACGGTCTCGAATGGAAAGACGGGCACATCTACATAGCGTCGCCACCCTCGCAGTTCGTGCATGTAGTTGAGGCTGCAACATGGAAAGAGGTGCACCGCTTTAAGGCTCCCGGGTTCCGTGTACACGGAATCGCGTGGGCTGAGCAGGAAGGCACAATGTGGGTGGCTGACACGGCTCTCGGTACGGTTAGTAGACTCCGCGTGGAGGACGGCCGCTGTTTTGACGCCTTCCGCGTTCCAGACCCGGTAGAAGTGCATGGCATGACGATTCGAGACAACGTTCTATGGTACGCAGATGATCGCGGGCCAATCGGTCGGCTTCACGTAAGCATGGAGCCGGAGTTTTAGCTGGTTCAACAGGTTGCGTTGCCCGAACTCAAGTTCGCCAATACAATCGGTTCTTCGCGGTTGATGGATCTTCATCAGCCCAATTCGCAGACCTGAACTGGCAGAACTACACTGATTGACGTATCGACCGCTCCAGCCGGCACGGTGCTTGGACCGTACGAGGTCACGTTCGACGCGGACCGCGCCGAGGCGTTCAAGTCGGCAACCGGTGGGAGCGAATCTCCAGACTTCGGTGGAGCGCTGCCGCCTTCCGCCGTTATCGCAGAAGGGCTTGCCAGTCTAATCTCTGAGCTTGATCTGTTTGGTGAGAAGGTTCTAAACGCGGGCGGCGTTGTTCACACGTCTCAGGAAGCGGAGTTTTTTGCTCCTGTGATGCCCGGCGATAAGGTGACAGCAACCGCAAAACTTGCCGGCAATACTCTCCGACGCGGCGTTCGGTTCGTTTCCGTTTTCACCGAATTCAGAAGCGAGTCCAACGAGTTAGTTGCAACGGCATCAAGCACAAT
>JAJCYX010000097.1 GCA_029262715.1 Chloroflexota bacterium | reverse complement strand
CATTGGATATCACCCTGGTTTCGTAATGACATTCCACTTGTAGCACGAAGACTCGCAGGGTTGCACCCACTGGTAGTGCAGCCCGAGCAGGTCTGTTTTCACATGTCGGTACGCGGCCTTGGTACGCACCGCCCCAGCCGAACCGCTCCATCCGTGTGTAGATCACGTAGCCGTTATTAAGGAGCCGGATGCTCTCGGCCTGAGTTTCGTCGGCATTCATGCCTGACAAGTCGATCCTTAAGTTCAGGTTTGGAACGTCAAGACGCACAGGCTCTGATGCCGGTTTTTCGGATGAACTGCACGAAACCGACGGCAAGACTACGGACGCAGTGCATACGGTTAGCGGGCCCTGTGGAACACGGACTGCATGTTTCGATTTGTTAGATCGAAAGTTACCTTGCATCAGTCTTGATTCACTGCCACCAACTAGGCGCAAAGAATTATTGGTTCGGCTTTTGGCCAGCGTTCCACTCTCGAACCGTCGACCATGTAGATCGCTTCATCGATCTGTGATTGACTCACCCACAGCTCGACGCCGTTTCTCACGTATCCAGAAAACTTGGCGTCGTTCGGCAGGTCGGCGTTCGGATCGTAGGTTGATCGAAGGCGATCTGTGAGCTGAGCAAATATGCCCTCGGGATCGCCCAAGTATTGGTGCACATCACGACCGGATTCCATCACCGATCCAAGAGGAGATCCGATATGCAAAAGAGTCGCGCTCTCCCAATCACAGTGTCCGGGGCCGGTGATGGAAATGATTGTTTCTGTTGGAGCAAGTTGACCATTGATTTTCCAGACGTTGGCGCCCGGCTGAGTGACAGTGCGAACAGGAACAGGAATTGCAGTTGGATCCTGATAGTACGGCGTGGGCGTGGGCGTGGGCATGGGCGTTGGAGTTGGAGTCGGAGTTGGTGTCGCTACGGCCATCTCACGTGTTACAGCCACATAGGGAGTTGGCGACGGGTGGATTTCGGTCGAAGTCGGATCAACGCGTATCACGCTCCCTGGGGAGGCGATACCAGTAGCGGCCGCGTCTTCACTCCGATCCGTATCGATATCGCATGCAACGGAGAGTGCGGCAATAGAAGCGATCACAATAGTGACGCCCTCAAGCTGCATCTGCAGGTTGACCTTAGGACGCTTTATGAACGAAAACATGGCTCTGGTTCTTCTTGGTATCTAGCTTCCGACTGGTCGTTATTTACAGTTGATACGGTTCCGTGATACATCACGCCCAAGCGCCACGCTGTCCCATATTATTGAACGTAGATAGTGAGGCATTTCGAGCTATCGGCAATGTCAGCTACGGCTGAAGAACCAGGTTCCATGTGTCTCCGATTTCAGAGACACCGGTGCGGCCCATCTCCCAGCTAAGAATCTTTTTCGGATTGAAGACCAGGTCGGGGCCGGAGCTTGCAGGAGTCAACGCAAAACCACTATTGATGAAATGCTGTGCGTCGTTCGGTCTCAGAATTGCCGCGTCGACGATGCCATTTCGCAATACTGCGGCTCGCACCACGTCTTCTGGCATCTGCATGACCACGACTCGGTCGGTCTCCGGCGTCAATGCGGGAATGTAGTGTTGCCCACCACCCGCGTAGTGACTGAAAAGCGTCAACCTCTCACCGTCCATCCATTCCTCGACTTCGTACGGCCCCGTCGTGACGACATGGTCGCGTACCCAGGCCTCACCCTTCTCATCGAAGGCCCGTCTTGAGTAGACAGTGAACAGTGCGCCGGTCTGATTTAAGAACTCCTCGGCCCATCTTGCGTCATAGGTCGCGAAATCGAACTTAATGGTTATCGAGTCGATTGCCTCCCACTCGCCCCAGAGGGTGCTAAATATGCTTCCTGACCCATGAATTGACCCGGGATTGGTTGCTAGATTGGCGTTGTTCATACTCCATGCAACGTCCTCCGCCGTTACGTTTCCAAAGTCGCCGTTGTTTGTATGAAACTGCACACCTTCCCTGATAGTGATCGTGACGCCAGAAAGATCGGATGCAACTTCGAAACCGGTCGCGAGCCACGGTTGGGGAGTTTCGCCAGCTTTACTCAAAAACAGCGATTCGCCGAAGCCCATGAAAGGGATGTGAGGGTCGGTCATCGCACTGTTCAGCCCGATAGTTCCAGTAAGGAAAGGCACACCAATGAACGCAGTGCCGGGCGGCGTGCTCGGCTCAGGCACCATACTGGAAGGAGCCGCGGCAGTTGCCGTAGCGATCGGCACAGGCGTATCCGAACTTGTGATCGTCGGAGTGGAGGTTGGCGCCGGTGTTGGAATTCCGGAATCGGGGATGATATCAAGCTGTGCTGATGGAGTGCCTGCGGGCACAACGGTGCGCGGAATGCGAGTAGGTCCGCTGGCCGGTGGGCCGAACTCCGGTTCGGACGATCTGTCAGTTCCGCATGAGGCGAGTGCGACGAGGGCTGTTCCCACGAAAAACCAGACCGAAATGCTTCTGTACCTGTGCAACTTCATCCTCCCTCGACAACATCTCGTTGCCTATGAATCGGGCACATTTGCAGTCCCCTGGAATGACTCAACACCTGAGTCTCCATAGCTTGGTTCTGTCAGAGCCACTTCTCTGCATCTACTCATGCACCACAAGCAGGTTTTCGTACGGTCGGGGCGGGATACTTCTCGATGAGAAACTGTTGATGTGAACACGGACCAGTAAGAATCTGCCCTCGACCTCAATCTCGATGCGCTCCAACGATTCTCTGTGAAACACCTTCAGGCGCTCCACCAGGATCTCCGCGTTCTGTGACGCAGTCGCGGTATCGCCGTGCACAATCACCAGCCCCTCGAAAATGGTCTGGCCGTCGAAACCACCGGCGGAGACAACTGCTGAGAAGTCTTTGAGCAGGGGAGCGCGATCTAGTACCCGGCGCCATGGATCGTTTTCATCGAACCGGCTCAGCACTTCATCCCTGCTCAGTCCCTCCGACATGAATGTGATGTCGCCAATATCACCCATGGCGGCAAGCCACCGTACTGCTGTGATGTAGTCATCGACATCCGCAAGTGAAGACCGAGAGCCGCTAAGCAGATCGATGTAGTCCCGCATCGCTTCGTCTCGTTGCGTCCATACGGCCTCGCCATCGCGTACCAGCAGCCGCGGCCCGGTGCCCGAACCGTCGTAGAGCGGAGGAGCGAACCGACGGTTCACTCGTTGCTCGCCTTCCTCACCCCACGCGTAGTACGTGAAGCCTCTGTATTCGATCAGGTCAGGTTGATCGCAACCGCATGACGCGAGCGCGTTCGCCGTTTCATCCGGGTCGAACTTGCCGATAGCGATGTCATATGCAGTCGGCCCTTCAGCATCGCTGCCGGGTTGAACCTGGTGACTGGCTGTAGCGTGTTGTTCCGCACTCCATGGATCGAATGCGGCGTACGGATACCAGTTGACCTCACCGATGTAACTGCGCATCGCCGATGGCCACGTGGGGCTCGCTGATGCCAGCCGTCTGATAGGTGAATTACCCGTGGTGCGAGCTAGTTG
>JAJCYX010000096.1 GCA_029262715.1 Chloroflexota bacterium | reverse complement strand
GCACAGCAGGGAAAGTCGTTCCGGATCGAGATCACACCGGGTAACTTCACCTTTCGTACCCGTGAGTTCGAACAGATGGAGATGGAGTATTTCTGCACTCCGGGCCAGGACGAAAAATGGCACCGTTACTGGATAGATTTTTCGATGGACTGGTACACGCGCTACGGCCTTCGTAAGGACAAGCTGCTGCTGCGTGAGCACACGGCTGACGAACTGCCACACTACTCGAAAGCAAGCGCTGATATCGATTTCGAGTTTCCGTGGGGTTGGGGAGAGCTTGAGACGATCTCGAACCGAACCGATTTCGACCTGAAGGCGCACATGGAGAAGTCAGGCAAGGACCTGAGTTACTTCGACCAGGAGAAGGACGAACGGTATGTGCCGTTTGTTGTTGAGCCAGCGATGGGTGCAGATCGCAGCGCCCTGGCGTTTCTTGCGGATGCGTATGACGAGGAAGGTGAAGGTAAAGAGCAACGTGTAGTGCTGCGCTTTCATCCCGATATCGCGCCATTTCAGGTTGCGGTGCTGCCGCTTTCACGAAACGAGAAGCTCGTGCCCAAGGCGCGTGAGGTCTACGATGCCATTCGGCCGCTGTTCAACACGCAGTATGACGATGCACAAAGCATTGGCCGCAGGTATCGCAGGCAGGACGAGATCGGCACTCCGCTCTGTGTGACTGTGGACTTTGAAACTGTCGAAAGCGATGACGCGGTGACGATCAGGAACCGTGACTCGATGCAGCAGGTGCGTGTCCCGATAAGCGGACTTGTACAGGCGATATCCGACCAGATCGCTCAGATGCGGACCGAAGCCCACGGTTAGTGCTGGTTGCCCAGCTGACACTTCGGCAAGTCGCAGGAACTCGTAACAGCGAGCTGATTCGCTGGCACTTTCAGTCGCGATAGCGAATGTGGAGACTCTTTGAAGGCTATTCGAGCCGTCTGCCTGTAGATTTAACGTGAACCGGGTGCGGACGGCCGTTATTTCAGACAGTCGTTATCTGCTGAGGTGTCCGCAATGCTCAAATCGCCCGGTCGTACTCCTTTCCTCCGATATGGTGCCCCACTTTTGCTCTTTGTCGGACTCGTGGCGGCCGCATGCAGCAGTTCATCGACCCCCAGTTCTGAAAATCTCGGATTGGCCACCTCACTGGAATCAACAGCGACCAGCCGTCCTGATCCCACTGTCACACCGATCACCGACCTTGGCCCGGTCGCGCAGATCGAGGCGGAAACGGTGGATGGCCAGCAGATCAAGATGTCCGACTTTGCAGGCAATCCGCTTGTTCTGTACTTCTGGCGAGAACATGTGAATGGTGTCGAGCGAGAGCTGACGCTGATGCAGGAGCTCTACGAAACGTATGCGCCACTGGGTGTCGAATTTCTGACAGTCACAGACCGCGAGCACGGACTTGGCCTCAGGACGCAATCGTTCCTCGACAGGGCGGGTGCGACGCTGCCGACTGTTGTACTCACACATAGCGAATTCATGAAAAGTTTCGGATTTGAACTGCCACCGGGCATAGCGCTGGTCAATAGTGAACAGCGAGTCGTGTGGAAATGGAACGGATTCGCTCAAGCAAATCAGCTAATCCCGGAGGTGGTGAACCTTGCCGGTGTCCAACCACTGCCGTCTCGACACAGTGGATCCGTAGTCATCGGTGAAGGGTTCCGGGAAGAGTTCATTCCGGAGTCCCGAAGCCAGGTCTATGTCGAACTCGATAACGTTCTTGCCCAGCTCGAGAACCAGCCGGTTGCCATATTCGTCTGGGCTGGTGGTATCACTTCCGAAGCGCAGCAGCAGTTCATTGAGAGGTTCGTCGAGCTCAGTGAGGAGTTCAAGCACCAGTCTGTCGGGTTCATTGGACTGGTTGCGCAGGCTGATGATCGTGTAGAGCAATGGAACGTGGACCCGGCCGATTTCGAGTTCCCGGTTGTGATAGATGAACAATCGAGAGTGATGATTGACCTGGGAATTTCGAGGTTTCCGACGACCATCTACCTGGACAATCTTCATCGCGTAGCCGCTGTCAAAGTTGGAGGGCAGGATATTGCGTCCGCTCGGACGCTGGTGCGAAGCCTGATAACGGAAAGGATTCGGCAGGGTGAGTAACGTGCGCGTTCAGTCCATACTCGGCGCGGGCGATTATCCATTTATCGAATCTGAGGAAAACATTAAGCTTTTGCGCAACTCGAAGCCCAAACGCACATCGAACCGTATACAGAACGGGCAGCAACTGGCCCGGGCTAAGCACCTCAACCTCGGGGCGACAAAAATGTTCTTGAATATGACTAGACGGATACTGGCATTTGGATCATCTATAGGATCCACCCGCCAGCGAGTAATGGTCGGCGCGCTGGTCGTGGCCGCAGTAGCTGTAGCCTGTGGAACAGACAGCCCTTCAGCTCCGGCAGCCGGCGGAGACACTTCGGCACCTGACGGCGGCGTTGTGAATAGCGGACCGATTGTGAAGTCCGACGATGCAGCGCCTTCCTTCAACGTCGAAACCTTCCACCACGGCACGTACAACCTGGACGAAACGGTCGGCAACCCGGTGCTGATCAACTTCTGGGTCCCGTCGTGCCCACCCTGCCGTGCTGAGCTTCCTGATCTACAGGCAGCGTACGAGGAGTTTGGGGACGAGATCGACTTCCTCGGCGTGCAGCAGACCAGCGTTGACACGTTGCAGGAAGGGATAGATTTCCTTTTAGACCTTGGAATCACGTATCCGAATTTTGCCGACGAGGGTGACGGAACCTCATCTCAGGTCCAGATCTCTTACAGGGTTCTTTCGTTCCCTACGACGGTATTCCTGAACCGTGACCACAGCATCAGCCGTACGTGGAGCGGATTGATCAACGAGAAGAATCTGAAGAAAGAGATCGAGAAGGTGATCGCCAGTTAGCAGGCCACATCTGGCCCAGCCAAATACTGAAAGAGCCCTTTCCGCTTCACGGAGAGGGCTCTTTTTTGATCGAAGGTTCGTTCAGAACACCATGAACTCTTTGGTGCATCAGGGCAGATCATCCCAGTTTGATCTGTATGCCATATATGGGAAGCCGCTTTCCTGCGATAATTGGCTTCCATGTTTGGAGACATCAGCGCAGCCGACTGGCTAATACTCATCGCCCGTTGGGCGCACATAACCGGCGCCCTCGCATGG
>JAJCYX010000095.1 GCA_029262715.1 Chloroflexota bacterium | reverse complement strand
AGGCGTTTGAGAAGGCGCTTGAAGAATCTGAAGCGGAAGGACGAGAGGTTCCCCAGCGCGGCAACCTGATCATCCCTTTGGGGCGAGCGTCAGAGACTCGAGAGCAGGCTGAGGCCGCCATATTCCTTGCATCGGACCGATCAAGCTACGTAACCGGAGTAACGCTCGATGTGAACGGCGGAATGCACATGCGGTGAGAGACTCACTGCACCACGCATCGAGCCATCATGACAAGTACTGACCAGCGCTCATCCAACGAAAATGCGGCTGTGCCGCTTGCCCTACCGAAGATCGCACTCAATCCCAGCCTCGGCGCAATACGACTCAAACCACTCCACAACCTCGTGGTGATACGGAATCCCGTCCTTCAATCGCTTCTGCTCTTCCTCGGCCTCCAGCAACCCCGCGTAGACCACCCGCTCAAAGCCCTTTGAGGGTGGGACAGCCGCAATGTAGCGCAGCAGGTCGTCCATGTCCGACTTGAACTTCGCCAGGTCAGTGAACGCCTCGACCTGGTATGCCATGAAGAAGTGGCCGCCGTGCTTGATGCCAGTTACAGGACCGGACCCCAGACCGGTGAAGCCGTTGCAGATAATCTCGTTCATCAGCGCAAAGCCAAACCCCTTGTGCGAGCCATTCTCACGAGTTCCGCCAATGTGGAGCGAGTAGAACTCGCCGTTCTCCGGTGCAGGAATTTCTTCGAGTATCGGCTCACCGCTCTTGTCCGCTATCCAGCCGGGAAGAATCGTCGCTCCAGTACGGCGAGCAAGCCCAATCTTGTTGTTCGCAACCTGCGTCGTTGCGACATCGAACAGGAACGGCGGCATCTCGTTCGCCGGCGCTGCGTATGCAATCGGGTTAGTACCGAGCAACGGCTTCGAGCCCCACGTTGGCACCGTCTGATTCGCCCCGCCCGCAGTCATCGCGTGCCCCACCATATCCGCCTCAGCGGCCTGCATGGCGTAGTATCCGCAGCCGGCAAGGTGACCGCTCGTATGCACGCTGACTGCCCCCATACCGTGTTTCGACGCCTTCTCGATCGCCAGTTCCATTGCCCACGGCCCAACATGCGTGCCGAGTGCATTGTTGGCATTGACTCGAGCCGTGGTGCTGGTCTCGTGCTCGATCTCGAAGTTCGGCGTGCCGTTCAGAACGCCGGTGTTGTACTCATCGACATAGCGGCGTAACCCGTTCGAGACGCCGTGTGATTCAACACCTCGAAGATCATTTTTAATCAGGACATCTGCGCTTGCTGTCGCGCCCTGCTCGTCAACCCCTACGTGCCGCAAGATGTCATGTGTTGCCTGTTTGATACGGTCGTGTGCCACGTACACGCGGTCCTTCTCAGGAACCTTAAATCGCTCGAGCATTTCGGTCTCCGATGCGCTGAGGTGTGATCGGCAGACTGTATCGCAGGTGAGAGGGTGCTGTGCAGCAAGCCGTCCGAACCTGCCCGATTCGCCTAGTGACCTGCGAACTCAACTCCTTGCTACCATCAAAAGACTTCCCAAACTCAGCCACTCATGCGTAACGAGGCTATCCATGCCCAAACTGGCGAGCCTTCTCGAATCCAAGCTTCCCGAAGAGACTGTTGAGATGCTCCGCACCGCCGGGGATCTTGCCGCTTCAGGAGATTTTGGAGCGGGCGAGGCGTACCTCGTTGGCGGCTCGGTGCGAGACCTGATCTTGGGACGAGAGCCAAAGGACCCGGACATCGTCGTCACGGGCAACGGCCCCCGATTCGCAAGAGCACTTGCCGAGAAGGTAAAAGGCAAGGTCTCCGCGGTTTCTCAGTTCGGCACGGCGATCATCGACTCTCCCCAAGGACGCATCGATGTGGCAACGGCACGCTCAGAGACCTATGCGAGCCCAGCCGCGCTACCAGAGATCACGCCATCGAGCATGGATGACGATCTCAAGCGCCGTGACTTCTCGGTCAACGCCATGGCGCTTGCGCTGAGGCCGGAAAGCTGGGGAGATCTGCTCGATCCGTACAAGGGTTTTTCTGACTGCGCACGTGGCCGCATCCGCATCCTGCACGACGCCAGCTTCCAGGACGACCCGACCCGTATATTGCGGGCGGTACGTTACGAGGTGAGACTCAGCTTTGGATTTGCTGTCGACACTGCCGAGGCGCTGGAGCGCGACCTTCCATATCTCGACAGACTTACATCCTCCCGACTGCTCGCTGAGCTTCGCAAACTGCTTGCTGAACCTGTTCGTGCAGACATCCTGCGACGTGCTGAAACGCTTGGCATCCTGGGGGCCATTTCACCGTCGCTTCGAGCTACTGAAAGCGGTCTCAAGACGATGGAGCAGTTCGGTGCATCAGGCCCGGAAACCGACGAGCTACTTCACGTTGCGAGCCTCACATCTTCATTGACTGATGAGGAGGCAGATGCCGTGATCGCCCGGCTTGAGCCTGACCGTGAATGGCAGGCAGTGATCCGTGGCGCAGCGGCGTTCCGGGATGTTGCTTCGGTCCTGGAGTCTGCTGATCTGCTACCAAGCGACGTTGTCGATCTTCTGGAAAAAATCCCTGTGCAGGTGATCGAGTTCCAGCGCATTGCTGGCCCGAAGACACACCAGCGCGATCACATCGAGGCTTATCTGCGCCGTCACAGCAAGATTCATGCAGATGTGACTGGCGACGATCTGGCTGACCAGGGCGTGCCTCGCGGCCCGATCATGGGCAAGTTGCTTCACGAGCTGAAAATCGCTCGTCTTGATGGAAAGGTTGCGTCTCGACACGAAGAGCTTGAGCTTGTTCGTAGACGACTGCCGATGTTGCTGAGCCGTGAGCGCCAGGGCACCGATCAACCAACCGGCGCAGCTATCCCGTAACGATTACCTAACGAGCTAACCTGTACGCAAAATATCGCTGTTTTGAGTTTGGGTTGGCAAATCTAGCTCACTCACCGAACCAGTGCCTGTGTAGCTCATTCATGCCTGTAATCGTCAGGTCTGCACTGCCATCATGGTCTGCCGCAAACGGACTATCGAGCATCAACACTGTTCGCATCCCGACCGCTTTGCCACCTTCGATATCGGCCACCGAGTTGTCGCCAACCATCACCGCAGCAGAGCGGTCAACCGGACCAATCTCCTCTAACGCCATCTCGAATATGCGAGCGTCAGGTTTCCAGACACCGACCTCAACGCTGAGCATGAACGTGGCCGGCTGAGAGCGCAGGTTCATTGCTGCTAGCTTGTGGCGGTTGCGACCGTCATGGTTCGACACAATGCCCCATGGGATGTGTGCATCGTCCAGTCGCACGAGCAGTTCATCCAGACCTTCTCGAGGTGTCATGTACTTCAGCGAACTCACACGGTAGTCCTCGATCAGTTTTTCATTCGAGCCGACAACTCTCGGCCAGGTACGCCGTATTTCATCAAATAAGAATTCGTGTTCTTCATCGGCATCAAGCTCGGGCGACATGCTTCCAAAGATATCCCCGATCCGGTCGTAGTACGCCTGGAATTCCAGATCGCCAAAGACAGAACGCTGCTCTTCATACAGGTCCTGCCAGACCTGCGGGTACACCTCAGCGAATGCGTACATCGTTCCATCGAAATCGAAAAGCACGCAGGAAGGCGAATTTTGCGGTGCGTTAAACATGATAGAAACTATATTCGATCACCAACATCACCGTGTCCCGCTGTCATCTCCAGGAACTCTGATTGACCCAGGCCGCTGATTTGAAAATTGTCCTCATCGGCGGAGCATCACACGTTGGTAAATCGACGTTGTGCGACGCGCTCGGATCTCGGCCAGGCTGGAGCAAGCAATCCACCGACAAGCTGGGTCGTCATCCAGGCCGTCCGTGGCGACCGTCAGGAGAGAAAGTCAGGCCGCACGTTGTAGAGCACTATCTTTCTCTAACAACTGAGGAACTTGTAGACGATGTTCTCTGCCATCAGCGAAGGATGTGGCCGACCATCGAACGGATCGTAGCTCACCGGTTAGCAGACGAGCATGCACCTCGACTGGCATTCCAGGGGTCAGCTATGTTGCCTGAAAACACAGGTCAGCTATTTCATGATCGCGTCAAGCCGTTGTGCCTTGCAGCGAAGTCAGAGTTCCTGACGCAACGCATCCGAACGAACAGCGGGTACGACACTGCCACGATCGAAACCCGGAGACTCGTCGACAAGTTTTGCGAACGAAACCATGTGCTTAACGAGCTGTACATCGACATGGCTAAACGTACTGGTGTTCAAGTTGTGGATGTAGGTGGCGGAGCCAGCATCAAAGAACTCGTCGAACTGAGCCTGCGACCGGTAAATTTGCACTGAGCACCGCACGCTGCACCAACGCCTACGACACTCAAAACACTTTACCGAGCTATCAATGCTAACTATTGACGGTTTTCGTTGCATGGACTAAGTTCGCGCCACTTAGTTCGGCATAATAGGACAGTATTCCGGAGGAATGCTATGTTTGCATTGACTGCAATGATAAGACCGGCACCTGGAAAAATAGCCGACCTGAAGTCCGTTCTTATCGACTGGGTTGAGTTTCGGCAGACCAAAGGTGACAGGACTGGGCTTCAAGAGGTGGTTTGGAACAGCAATGGCGCTCAGTTTGGTGTGACCACGCTGCACGAATCAATTGCGGAAGCTGGAGACGCACGCACCAACATCTACGCAGAGCCAGAATATAAGACTCTTGTTGGCAAACTTAGCCCACTGCTCGGCGCAGCACCAGCCTGGAGCCTGTGGGATGTGATCGTCCGTCCGCCTAATCAGACAACGGCGAAGTTCGTGATTCGCGTAGGTCTCCAGTCGGCAATTGGCAGGAACAGGGACGTGCGGCAGGTCATGACAGACTGGTGTGAGTACAGCCACGGAAAAGGTAATTCAATCGCACTGGCTGAAGAGGTCTGGGGAACTGTTGGAGGTCGATACAGCGTCCGTGTCCCGTACGATTCACTGGCTGCGGCTGAAGCGGGCCGCGCTGAAAATAATGCAGATCCGAAGTACCAGCAGATGGCCAAGGATCTCAGCGGCCTGATCGACGGCCCTGCTAGTTGGATGCTGTCAGAGTCGATAATCTCGCCTCTTCGACGTGAAGCGACAAATGGGGCAAAAGCCGAAACAACGATAAGCGCCTGATCGGCCCAGGCACGAGCCATTGGTTGAAAAAGAGCGTTACCTGTCTTCCGGAAGTGCGTGCACAGTGTGGTCACCGCCCCAGTTAGCACGTTGCGACAGTCGTTCTCGATGAAACATGTACTGCTGCGCGACGGCGCCGAAACGGCCAAACCGCTCTCTTGCGAAATCTGACGCTTTGGAGTTGTTGATCCCTTCTGGCAGGCCGTACCACCGTTCAAGCGCTCGCCTGATGTGCCGGTCAACCGGGAACGCCTCCGACTTGTCCAGCGAAAACGCCAGCACGCAGTCTGCGATCTTCTCGCCGACCCCGACCAGCCTCACCAGAGTTGCTCGAGCCTCGTAATATGAAGCTTCACGTAGTGCGAAAAGGTCCAGTCCTCCGCAGGCAACCGCTTCGGCAGCAGGGATCACGTACTTGGCCCGGAAACCGAGACCGAGGTCACGCAAGAACTGCTCCCCTGTCCCGGCGATGACATCGGGTGCCGGAAACGTGAAATCGGCATCGCCGGATCCGACTCGCTGACCGAGCTCCCTTGCTATCGAATTGACATTGAGTTTTATGCGGGGGATGTTCGATGTCGACGAGCAGATGAATGAGACGAGACATTCCCATGGGTCTTGCCGCAGGAGCCTCAGACCCGAGAAGCCTGCGATGGCGGGGCCGATGCATGGATCATCGGCAAAGTGCGACCGCAATTCAGAAATGTCTGATCCGATGCCGAGGTAGTCAGTGACGATAGCCTGAAATCCGGTCGGAGCGTCATCTGATCGCACCTCGACAGCGATATCTACACCGGCTGAGTCGTACACCGCGGTGACCCGCACTGCGGTGGAACCGATCACACCGTCGTACGTCGGAGCATCTTCACTATCTGGGACTCGCCACCAGCGAAATGCTTGACCGCCGTCCAGGGTCGACTCCGGGTCAAGTCCATCCGAATGCAACTTAAAGTGGCGTGTAGCGTGCTTGGTGTCGGCCCGTGCGCTATTGGACTCTGCCAGTGTCAAACGATTTCTCCTGCTAGCAATGCCTGCCTGCCCAGATTGTCCTGTTCGTGCGGTAGCGAAAACCCCGTTCGCGGGCGGGACTACAGCTCCTCTGACGCCTTCCACTTCCTGCCCAACTCCTCCAGTTCATCAATCATCGTCCTGCGCACAGTCGACTTCGGCAGCGCCTTCTGGAAGCTCCGACCGTAACCTTTTGAGAGAATTCGACGGTCAAGCACTACGAACATCCCTCGGTCTGTCTTCGCCCTGATCAGCCTGCCGAAACCCTGCCTGAACCGCAGGACAGCTTCGGGCACTGCGTACTCACCGAAACCATCCTCGAAAAGCTCATTGCGGGCCGAGAAAACAGGATCCGAAGGCACCGGAAACGGCAGTCTC
>JAJCYX010000094.1 GCA_029262715.1 Chloroflexota bacterium | reverse complement strand
AAACCAGACGGAGACCATGGTCGCGGGGATCAGACTCAATGCTCCCTGGCCCATCGTCCTCATCACCGCAATTCCTATGAACAGCTGCCACGCAGTGTTGACCTGGGAGAGGATCATGGCACCGCCTCCGATGAGCACGGTCACCGCCACAAGCATTACTCGAGGACCGAAACGGTCAAGGCTGCGACCGACGACAATGATCATGCCAGCCGCGGTTAGAGAGCCGAACAGGTAGAGCGTTGAGACGTACGTGGACGAGATGCTCAGGTCTTCGACGAATGAGTCGAGGAAGACGGCGAATGTGTAGGTCTGGCCGGGCGCTGATGTGAAGCTGGCGAGCCCCGCAACAGCGAGGATGATCCAGCCGTAGTAGAACGGAGTTCGGGCTATGCGCGGAAGTTGTTCGGAGGGAGTCTCATTGATTTCGGCCACACGGTAGATTGTACTCCGCTCGATCGCAGATATCGGGTGAGGATATTAGCGAGACGGCTTTGTACCGACGGCGACGAAGACTGCGTGCGGAATGGGGACTAGATTCGAATTGGTAAAGGTGTCGAGAGTGTCAGAAAGCTCGCTGTCAAACTCTTCCACTTTGTTGGTGCTTAATGATGCACCGACGCCGGCACTTGCTCTGATCCGCCCTCGCCACGCCTCTTTTGTGTAGAGCGCATCGACCTGCACATGTCCAGAACGAACGTATTCGAAGCCTCCGGATTCCAGATCGATGAGGAACTCTGGATGCCGGCCATCACCGCCGCCCATGTCCCATTCCGGATTGTGCTTTTCGATGAGCTTTTCTGTCAGCTCCACAACGTTACCCGGCATCGGCACCCAGTCGAATGAACAAATCACAAGCGCTCCACCGGGTCTCAGAATGCGCATAGTTTCTGCAAGCGCGGCTGGCTGATCAAACCACCACCAGCTTTGCCCGGATGTGACGATGTCGAAACCGTCGGATTCGAGACTGGTCTTCTCGGCCGTCATGTTGATGTACTGCGTTGAAACGCCCCACTCAAGGTCCAGTCGCTGAGCCTCAGCCGTCAGCTCTGAAGATGGATCAACCCCGGTGACGGTGGCTCCCCGACGTGCCATCCCGCGAGCAAGAGAGCCTGTTCCTGTTCCGAGATCTACAGCTCGCGCATCGTCCAGCTTCACGCCCAGTCGATCGAGTATCGTGAACAGTTCATCAGGAAACCCCTGGCGGTGGCGTGAATAATCTGTTGCAGTCTTACCGAAATCAGGGCGCATGGTTTAGACCCGGTCAAGTGCTAATGACCAGCCGTCAGAGGCTCATTGCCAATCTAACGCCCATGTTGCCGATCGATGAGTCTGGAGTAGATGAAGTTCGTGCGCCGACCCTGTACCGATTGCAGTACGAATCGTGGCAAAGGTACGAGCCGCCTTTTGTCACCTTCGACCGTCCCTGCCGCGGGCCGAGTGGATTGACCCGCGTAACCTTGCGTTCATTGGCGTGGTGTGTGGCTGAGAACCAGTCCGAGCACCATTCCCAGATGTTGCCCGCAACGTCAAACAGACCGTAGCCATTTTCTGGATAAGAGCCGACCGGTGCGGCACCGTGAAAGCCGTCTTCGAGGGAGTTCTCAGATGGAAAATCACCCTGCCAGATGTTGCACATGTGCTTCCCACCAGGCGTCAGGTCTTCACCCCATGCGAAAGTCGCTCCGTCCAGGCCGCCGCGGGCTGCGAACTCCCATTCAGCCTCTGTCGGAAGTCGCATCTCTGCCCAGGTTGCGAATGCGACGGCATCGTTCCAGGAGATGTGGACCGCAGGGCTGTCTGGCGTTTCTTGCCAGTCTGAATCCGTGCCGTGAGGATGCTTCCAGTCAGCACCGTGCACTTGCCACCACCACTGCGCTCCCTGCACGGCCGATGTCACACTCGCCTTGGTAGCTTCTGAAACGAAGTGGTGGAACACGAACGACCAGCCGAATGCTTCGGCCTCCGTTGCGTATCCGGTGTCGGACGCGAACGCCGCGAATTGCCGATTCGTTATTTCATGGGTTGCGATCGCGAACGGGTCTACTGTGACCTCGCGGGTTGGGCCTTCGCCATCACCCGGAAACCTTCGGTCGTTTGTGCCCATAGCGAACACGCCGCCGTCCAGTTTGATGAGATTGTTCTTGAGTTCGCTCTTGATAGCGGTCGTGTTCGAGATGTTGCCAATAGGGGCGAAAATCCCCTTGGCACTTACGATCTTCCCGGTCTCACCGGCAGACCTTTCAGGTGCGCAGCAGGAGCAGTTTTCTTCGTTCGTCATGTTCGAGTAACTCTGGTTGCTTGAGTTCACGCCCGGATTCGCCGGAATTGGCAGAATGGTAGATGAAAATTAGCTGGCTGGAATTCGACAATCAGTCCCTGAACTTCTTGCCAGTCATCCGCTCGCTCACGTCATCTCGCAATCTCGTTATTTGTGGCTGTGTCAACGCAATTAGCACGATCAACGACACCACCACCACCGGACCCAGCGCAACGCCCCATCTCACCGAGATCAGGTCTCCCATAGTACCGGCCCACAGACCGCCAAGGATGGCCAGGCTCTGGTTGATGGCGTAGATGCCCATCACGCGGCCTCGTAGTTCGTCAGGAACCCGCAGTTGGAGTGCTGTCATTGAAGTGATCATGAACATTCCGTTGCCGAAGTGGCCGATTGCTATTAACGGCAACACCAGAGCGTATTGCGGCGCTTGAGCGGCGAAAAAAATAAGTGTCGAAAAGATGAGAGCTGCGCCGAGGATTGTCCAGCCGAGTCGCCGTCCCGGCTTGATTCGACCGGCGGCGACAATCCCACTCAATGCGCCAACACCCGCCGCCGAGAACAGAAACCCGACCTGTTGGTCACCACCGTCGAACTCATTCACAAATGCGGGCAGTATCTGGATGTATCCGAACACGAAAAACATGCTTGCAAAGTTGAGGCCGATGATCATGGCGAATACCCGCGTGCGGACTATGAAAGAGACTCCTTCCCGGAACTCTCGGAACACGTTTCGCGCCTCGCCAATCACAGGCTTGCGAGCCGGGATGAGCCATGTCGAAACGGTCATCAGTCCGTAGCCCGTCGCTGCAACAAAGAATCCTGTAGATGTGCCGAATGCGGCGATGATCACGCCACCAATCGTTGGCATCACGACAGATGCCGATGCCATCATCGCTCCGTTCAAATTGACTGCACTTCTTGTTGCTCGTGGCGGAACGAGACTCGGGAAGTAGGCCTGGCGCGTCGGATTGTCGATTCCGATCACGACACCAGATAGCCCGGCCAGGACGAAGACTTGCCAGAGGACGATGGTGTCAGTTGCGATCAACACTGCAAGCGTGGCCAGCATCCCTGTTGTCGCGAAGGCCGTAATGCGCAGCAGAAACCTGGTTTCCATCCGGTCAGCAAGCACGCCGCCGAACAGGTTGAACAGGATTGTCGGAAGCGCGTTGGCAGCAGCGACAAGACCGAGCCGAAGACTGGAACCTGTCAGATCGAACACCAGGATGGAGAGAGCGACGACGTTGAGACGCTGGCCCAGAAACGCCGCGTATGATCCAATCCAGTAGATTCGATAGTCACGGTAGGAGAAGGCGCTGGTCGAGCCAGCAACGTTAGTATGCGTACTCGTTGCGGCCTGCGAGACATCTTCGGCGGGGCTGCTCAGGACCGCGCCCTCGCGCCGTCGGTCGCCGGAGCCAATGGCTCTGGCTCATCACGCTCCAGTTCCACTCCACTGAGGTTGCGAACCTCTCGTTGCGTGATGAATACGATCACAACTATTGCCGACAGTACAACTGCCGAAATTGTGATCGCCCACCGTTCGTCTAGAAGCTCCGCAACTCCACCTCCAAGTAAACCACCCAGCGGTATCAAGCTGAACGTGATCGTGTAGATGCCCATGACCCGACCACGCAGTTGAGGCGGTACGCGAAGCTGGAGTGATGTCATCGAGCTGATCAGAAAAATTGAATTGAATATTCCGATCAGGTAGATGGATGCGAGTGCGGCCGGATAGGTTGGCGCGAATGCGAACGCCGGAATGAGCGCGCTGAACAGGAAGGTTCCACCGAGCATAGTTCTACCAACGTGCTTGCTTCTCTGGCGTCGGCCGATGATGAGCGTTCCGGTGATTGCGCCGAGACCGAGGAATGTGAACATGACGCTCATTCCTGCTGCCTCAACACCGTGTCGAAAGGCGAATAGTGGCATCAACTGAAGGTACTGCATGCCGAAGAACATGTTGGCGAATGTGAGCGGGATGATGATGGCGAACAGCCTGTTGTGAGCTATAAAGCTGACGCCCTCGCCAAGTTCCTGCAGCACCTTACGGCGAACATCCGACTTCGTTTGTGGAACTCGCAGAGTGAACATAACCATGAGCATCGCGATCCAACCGACGGCTCCTGCAAAGAAGACGGATTCGGTGCCCAGATATTGAATTGCGAAACCTGCGAACAGTGGCGTCACGATTCGGCTGAATTGCCACATCACAGAGTTGAGGGCGACAGCGCTCATCATGTGTTTACGTTCGATGAGTAACGGGAAGAATGAGGAACGAACGGGGCCGTCGAAGCCCATGAAAAATCCCTGTGCACCGGCGATCGCCACAACGTGCCAGATTCTGACCAGGTCTGTTACTACAAGCACCGCCAGAAGCGTCATCAGCGCAGCCGTCGCTCCTGAGATGACGATCATGATGAGTCGGCGGTCAATCCTGTCTGCCAGTACTCCTCCAAAGAGGTTTACCAGGATGGTGGGGACTGCGATGGCCCCACCAAGCACACCGAGGATGGCGGGCGATCCATCCAGGTCTTTGGCAATCAGCCACAGCATGCCGGTCATGGCCATCTGGATTGCACCTACGGACGCCAGGGACCCCAGCCAGTACCGCCGGTACCGAGGCTCACCGAGCGCGCCAGCTGAATCATGCAATCGCTCTCGCAGGGAGCGAGGAGGCGCAGGAACGGTATTCGCGGCAGCTGGTGTGGCCATGATGGCCTTAGTTTGCGCCTTTGAGACTGCTAACGGAAGAGTCGCTTCGCGGCGGCCGTCTTCTACTCGACGGTAACTGTTTTGGCGAGGTTTCTTGGCTTGTCAGGGTCCATGCCGAGTGCGATTGAGGTGTGGTAGGCGAGCATCTGCATTGGGATGATGTTCAGGATGGGTTGCAGCAGAGGGTGGGTCTGGGGAA
>JAJCYX010000093.1 GCA_029262715.1 Chloroflexota bacterium | reverse complement strand
CTCGGTTATCAGCTCAGGCTGGACCTTGCGTTCTTCCGCTACACCGATGTCGCGCTGCTCTTGATCGTGTACGTGCTGCTTGTTTGGGCGGCGGACCTTGTTTCCATTGGGCTCAGAAGAATGGCTCGTTAGCCGATCTCGGCAAGCCACTTGGCGGAGACCGGACCAATGTTCCTGAGCTCACTCATCTGCTCACCCAATAACCCGCTAGCGAAAAAGAAAGCAGGCCCGGTGTCGAAACTCCGAGCCTGCTTTCATTTTCGCTTCAGCAGACGTTATGTCCAGCTAACTGTCAGCTCTACGGCCTATCTGTCAGTGTCACAACGACCAGGTCTTCACCACTGGCTCGTAGCACCGTGAGGACAATATCGTCACCAGGCGAAGTGTTCAGCGCAAGATAGGCGATCAGGTCGTCCATCGAGGTCACCTTGCGTCCGTCAACCGCCACGATCAGGTCGCCATCGAACTGGGTGTTGAGCTGGCCGCCCGAGTCGTCCCGCAGGCCGGCTGCCTGAGCCGGTGTACCTGCCGACACATCAGTGATGTAAGCACCCTGCTGGGTGTTGTCCACATTCAGGCCATCTCGAATGACGTTGTTCAACTCAGTGCCAGTGATGCCGATGAACGAGTAGTTGTGCTCACCGCTATCGATCAGGTTCGGTACCACTCGCTTCGCAAGATCAACCGGCACAGCAAACCCAACACCTGAGCTGGAACCGCTCTCGCTGCGAATCTGTGTATTGATCCCAATCACACGGCCATCGATATCCAGCAAAGGACCACCCGAGTTACCGGGGTTGATTGCCGCATCGGTCTGGATAACAGACGGAATGCTGAACCTGCCGAAACCGCTCGGCAGCAGGCGTCCCACTGCACTCACCGTACCGCTCGTCATCGAGAAGTCCTGGCCGAACGGGTTGCCAAGTGCAACCGCCGACTGGCCAACTCTCAGCTCAGAACTGTTGCCGAGTTGAGACGGCTGCACCGTGTCTCCCGGTTCAAGTTCAATCTTCACAACAGCCAGGTCCGCCTCGCTGTTGAACCCAACCACCTCACCGGTGTACTCGCGGCCATCGAAGAACGAGATCGTGATCAGCGTCGCACCGTCAACAACGTGGTAGTTCGTGACGATGTGTCCGTCGATGTCCCAGATCCAGCCTGAGCCTTCACCGCCACCGGTCCTCGTTCTCGTCTCGATCTTCACAACCGAATCGATGGTGCTTTCGAACAGGTCGATCATCACCTGCTCTTGCGCCTTGACGATCTCGATTGGCGTTAGGTCCAGCAGATTCGTAACCGGCAGGTCAACCGAAGGCGGCGTCGGAACCGCAGAGCTTGATCCTCCGATTCCTACGCCACTTCCTCCAGATGCGCTCGTGATCGCCGTTGCGGTCGGCACCGGAGTGTCAGTTGCGGTCGCGGCGATAGGGTCTCCGCCGCTGCTACTGCACGCTATGGATATGATCGCTACCGCTGAAAGCAGGCTTGCTGCGGCCATCTTTCTGAACCGGGTGATATGCGGCATGGCTATTGTTCCTTACTGGTCTACTTTTTAGTGGCCCCGATGCCGGTATCCAGTACTGGCTGCGGTTAACCGAGGTCTTTTCGTTCCTGCCACTGATCACTACTTGTGTGCTCTGCATGGCCGTCGCCCATGACGGTTTCTGGCTGGAATGAAGGTTCTGTATTAATTTGCTACGTTCACATTACCGATGAACTGTTCAGTGCTTGTGAAGGTTCATCCAAGAAACTATCAAGGCCCCGTGGGGCTTTTTCAGGCGGCACAGCCGCGTTTTCAGTTTGAGAGTGCTGGTTGCTGGATACTTCGGTTGTGGTGGCAGTGCCACTTCTTTTGGTTGAGCACGGTCGATGCGTCGTTTGATCCGCTTTCAAGCTGGACTGCCGCGAATTATCCGATAGCCTCTGCACCAGCTTTAACAATCCGTTTCCACATGGGAATACCGTCACTCGCTAATTGTTAGATGCCACGGGAACTCGATGAGGATTCGCCACTGGCCTTAATCTTCCAGCTAGTCTCCGGGATCCAGTGTTACTCAGAAGTTCGGGAGACCGTTGCTTGGTAGCCGTACTTTTTACTGTGAATTCAGTGCAGGTTAGGTGTGGGAGTGTGGTCTAGCAGGCGGCATGTCGTGACCGCGACTAGGTAATGGCGGCACCCATCCCGCTACAGCTCGCCTGACGTAGAATCGACGAGAGGGTGTTGCAATGCTCGGACCATTCTTAAACGAACTGAAAACCGCGGCTAAGTGGATAGGTCGCATTACACATAGCGGAATCAAACGGCTCGTTGGCACACGCCAAATCGAAGCGCGTCTGTTTACCGTGGAACGTCACACAGCCGCTATGACGGAGGTCATTCATATGCTGATGGCAGACGCGATGGGCACATGGGAAAATCCGGACCGTGAACGGGCACAACGCCATATCGCCGACTTTCAGGAACTAAATGTCGGTCTCGCTAAAGTCAAACCGTCAGGAAACCCTGTGTCCGAAACGGAATTGGCAACGTTACGTGAATACGTCAAGCGGGCTGAAGCAGGTGGAACTTTTACGCCGGACGAGGCGACCCACTACAACGAACTTGCGAACAAGGTGGCGCATGACTACGGCCGCGAGGACTGGGTTACCCAGCTTCTTAAAGTCGGTCTTATCATCGGCGGCATTGCGGCGATAGCTTCGGCGCTCTCTTCACCCAAAGAAGAATAAAACCCACAGCAGGCCCGTGAGGCTGGCACGGCTTTTCTTGACCACACTGTCGGGAATTTGAGACGGTCGAAATGTCCGCCCGGTCAAGTCGGATGTTGTGGACGGCAAAGATTCGCCGGTGCGGGCCGGATCAGTTGCGTGCGCCTCCGGACAGGGCTGTGGTCAAACACGGTCATTCGGGTGCTTCAGAGTCCGTCTCACCCAAAAACGAGGCTCTCAGATGGCTGGAAAGCGGACGCAGCACCGTCCGATGATCCGGAGTGTCGATTGTTTGAAAAATGTTTGACATTAGACATAACCATTGATCGCAGACTGCTGAACCCGCTGGTGAAAGACCGTAGCCCGCTCACCAAAATAAAACGAACCAACCAATCCAGCGTCGAAAGCCGACAGAAATACGAACGGCAGAAAAGCCTGGCCGGTGATGGCTACCAAACCGGACCCTACTTCTTTCGCCAGGACCTCTTCGTACTGCGGTTGAGTGTTCCGGGCTGCGTGGGATGCAACATAGAAGCTCGGATGAGCCCAGCTGGAGGCAAAACCATAGACATGATCAAGCAAATTTGACCACTCAGGTTTCAACGCATTGATCATGTCTTTAAATCGTGGCTGGTGCTTTGGATTATTCAGATATTTTGCCCCGTGCGCTGGCCTAAGTCTCACCCATTCGCTCGCGAGCCAAAGCTCGAAGATTGATCTTCCGACTTCCACCGCCTGAATGTAGTAACCGCGCCTCCACAGATTTCGCGCAACCACGCCACATCGCCCCGCTTCGTCAAGAAACCTCAATCGGACCTTTAGGTCATCTCTTACGCTGTCTCTGTCAAGATGATTTGTAAGGTTGATACCTAGTTGGTGGATATCCACAGCTTCGTCGATGAGATCGGCGATCACCGGGAGGTGAATAGCCGAGACATCTGGCCCAAACTCTAGTTCTGCATGAGGGTACGGTTGCGACTCAGTGTTCATCTGCCTGTCGATTCTGGTTGATAGAGAATTTTGGATCGCGGTATTTCCGAGGAATAATAACCGGGCAGGATCGGAAAGGTGCGCAGGCCGCGCCAGCACTGCCCCCATTGATTGCCCGCTCAGGCAGCCGCTCAGTCTGGCAGCGACTTCACCGATCTGACGGGAGACGCAAGTAGCAGCACGGCCGCAACAGCTTCTCCTGCCACTCCGATGAACAGCGTTTCGCGTAGTCCGATGAGCTCTCCGCTCAGGCCACCTAGTAGTGCGCCAACGGGAATCGTTCCCACCAGCGCCAATTGGAAAGCGGCATTCATGCGTCCGTGCAACTGCGATTCGGTCACGGCCTGACTCAGACTGACCTGCGTCACCCTGTAAAGCGGCAATGCGAAGCTAAATCCAAACAGACCGAGCACCAGCACCACGATCACTGCAGGGAGCGGCCCGCCAGCCAGCGGCAACGCAAGGTCACTTAAGGCGAGTATCGCCAGAGCACCGGACAGGGTGACGCCAATTCCGGCTATCGCCACCAGTCGATTGGCGACCATGGCGCCGAGCACTAATCCCACTCCGCCAATTGCGAACACCAGGCCGATGAGACCCGGACTCAGGTCCAGTCCATTGGTCATGTAAAGCAGGAACACAGCGTCG
Source organism: Chloroflexota bacterium (assembly GCA_029262715.1). GTDB lineage: Bacteria > Chloroflexota > Dehalococcoidia > Lucifugimonadales > Lucifugimonadaceae > JAJCYX01. The sequence goes on along the minus strand of JAJCYX010000093.1, from coordinate 7,498 downwards.
ATCATGGCGTTGAAAAAGCCTAACGTGGCCGCCGCCAGGAAAAGCGGGCGGATCAGCCTGTGTCGCAGAACGTATTGCAGCCCACTTTTCGCATCTCTGAATATCCCGGCGTCGCCAACAGGACGGTCTGGTTCTGCCTCCTGTTTCTTGATTGTGTGAAGCGAGATCGCCGAAACGGCGAAGCTCACAGCGTCTGCGATGAGGGCAAAAGGTGCTCCGGCGAACTGGATGATTGCACCGCCGATGCCCGGTCCTGCGATGTCTGCGGCAGATCGGCTGAGTTCCAGTTTGCTGTTGCCTTCGACTAGTTCGCTGCGTTCGACGAGTGATGGCAGGTACGAGCGATAGGCGACTTCGAACATGAGCGAGAGTGATCCCATTGCGATGGCCGCAAGGTAGAGCATCCACATCTGGAGCGAGTCAGTGAAGTAGGCGACCGGGACGGCGGCGATGACCAGTGCGCGCAGCCAGTCCGATGCGATCAGGATGGAGCGTCGCTTGTGGCGGTCTACATACGCTCCGGCAAGCGGCCCAATAAGCAGGGCCGGGAGTCCCGAAACCGCCAGGAGCAGCCCGACTTCAATCGGCGATGCGTCGAGCGTGATGATTGCCGTGAGTGGTAGCGCAATGAAGCGAATTACTCCGCCAACCTGCGAGACGGTCTGGCCTAGCCAGAGCTTGAGAAAATCAGGGTTGCGCCAGAGTCCGCCGAACATGGAGCGCTCGCATTGAAGAGTAATTAGAAGTGAGGTCAGCCGATATTAGCAGTCGAGGGTGCCGAGTGCTAATTAGAGGGGTCGGAGGTTGTTTTCTGAGCGGCTGTACACTACAACACAGTGTCGGACTCTACGGGGCAGACACTTGTGAATCATCGGAAATCGCAGCTGGTTGCCAGTTCCAGATTTCGTCTGCAAAGGCGAAGAGTTGCGGTGTGCCGCCTGAGTGGATGAAGACGACTGGCACTGATGGGTCGACACGGCCTGCTCGTATCTCGGCGATGAGGGCGGCCATCGACTTGCCGGTGTAGTTGGGGTCGAGGATCAACGCCTCGGACTTTGCCGCCATGTGCATCGCCTCGAACACGCCATCGAACGGAACTCCGTATGCCGGGCCTGTGTAGTCAGTCAAGACATCGAGGTCGCCCGGTTCCAGCACATTCGGTAGCTCCAGCCGTTCGGCCACGGCCTTCGAGCGCTTCACAGTGATGTCGTTGAAGTTGCTTACTTCACCGGGCGAGTACATGACGGCGGTGGCAGACCAGGGCAGCCCGCGGTTCTTTGCGTAGAGCCTGAGACCGGCAATTGAACGTCCGGTGAGGCCCCAGAACCTGACCGGCCCAGTGACACCAATCTCGTGCAGTTGGTGCTCAAGCTCGAGACCTGTTTCGACAAACCCGAACATGCCCATGAGATCGGAAAACTCTTCCCGCGGCACCACGAACGGCTTCTTGCCCTCGGCTTCAAGATCCTCCACAAGGTGATCGATCATCTTGCTTGCGTAGTCGTTCGGCACTCGATGAATCTCGGCGCCCATCAGCTTGCACAGCAGCAGATTGCCGGTCATCGGCATGTCGGTCTTTTCTGTCGAGACGAGAATGTATCGAAGGCCGGCGCGGGCGCAGGCTGCGGCGATGAAACGGGCCTGGTTGGAGTGGTAGTCGTTAGCGTTGATTACGACGTCGTAGCCGTTTTCGAGTATGTGGGCGGTTGCGAACTCGAAGTGTCGACCTTTGTTGCCACCGAACGCCAGCCCTGTCGTATCGTCTCGCTTCACAAGTATCCGCGGCAGCGCTGGCATGCCGGATTTTCCATTGTTTGATTGGTTATTTCCGACGAGAACGGTGGCTTCGATGGCTCGTCTAAGCGCCGGTGCGTCTTCAAGTGGTGTGTTGAGGTGGGATAGCTTGAAGCGGGCGAGTTTTTCGATACCCGAGGTGATGTGGTTGCGTGTGACGGTTTGCATGGCTTTAGTTTACGAAGTAGTCAATCAAATTCGTACAGACAGATCGATTCGACGAGAAGCTCTGATATGATCCGCCGGAATCGTCATTCCACCGGGTTAGGCACTGTTTTGGAGGAAAAGATGAAATACCTCGTTGAAGTCAACGTCCGCGATGTATCGGGCGGTAGTGCGGAAGATTTTGTCGGCGTTGCTACCGCCGCCAAAGAGTACCTCCAGGGATTGATTGACGCCGGCCAACTGGACTGCAGCTACTTCGTCGGATACTCGGGTCGTGGAGTGGCGATTGGCAATGCTGATTCTCACGAAGAGCTGATGGCGAATTTGCAGGGCTACCCGACTGCTCCCTTTTTGAAGTTCGAGGTTTACCCGCTCGTCGACTTTGCTGCAGGTTGGGACATTATTATCAAGGACTTTCAAAATCGAGCGGCGGCAATGTCTGGATAGTCCGAATCGTCTCTCCGGAACTCACCAGCGATCAGACAGTTTCAATTCCCGCGGCGATGTGGTTGCGGGTGACGGTTTGCATAGCAAGATGGTTCCGCATTCGAGTGAATATGCTACTCCCGGCCGAACCGGCGAGGTGATGAAGCGCCTGACGAATCCATTCCTGAACCAGTGCATCCTATCGTCAACCGGGATGCTGCACTTTTTTCGAAGAACGGAAATCGATTGTCACTTTTTCGCTACAAGCTATTCTCTCTGTTTTTCACTGTTGTTGTCGTAGCTGCAGCTTGCAGTTCTTCAGAGCCTGAAGAGGTTGCCGAAAGCCCGGAACAAGAGTATTTGGCGGGTCTTAGAGAAATAATTGATCTGCGCATTGAAGCCTTTGACCGCTTCGAACAGTTGTTGGGCCCAGTCTTCCCGACGTTTGCCACAGATGAGATCCAGAACTTCGTTCTACTCAACGCATTGCGGGACGAGGACTTGCCGGGGATCATTGCCCAGGCATCGGAAATGGTCTTAGCTCTCGATCCTCCCGAGGAATATGCGGAAGATCACGCACGAATCACTTCGCGCCTTGCCGATCAACGCGATCGAGCAAATGAACTGGCTGCTGCCATCGAGGAAGGCAATCTTCCGAAAATCCACCTTCTGAAAGCTGAAACTGAATCGGCCCTGCAAATCCTGGCAGGCTCCTTTCCACCGGACTGTTCTGCTGATCTTTCACAGGCTCGTGCATCTACCCAGGCTCGCTGCGCTGGGGAAGACATTCCAGGTGGAGAGTACGGCATGGAAATTGAACGGGTTATTTTTATTCACAGATCGGAGTTCGGACCGAGGGCGGGGTTGAGCGCAGGGCTTTCAGATGAACAGTTGATGGAGGCGTTGTCTTACGTTCAACCGGCCATCGTAGAAGAGTTCGACGCCACCATTGAGCGCATGAACGCAATCACTCCGCCTGCAGAGTTCGAGGTTGGGCACCAGGTGATGCTGGACTTTTACACTGAGCTGCGGTCCACGGCGTTTGCTATCGACCGTGCAGTTGCGGCAGGTGATGCTGAATCGGTGCTGCGCGAGTTTGCGCGGTCACAGGAGATTGCCGATACGGCGCTGTCTCGTATTCCGGACAACTACCGGCCGCTCGTTAACCTGGCATTCGGGCCGCAGTAAGCACTTGCCTTTCGGATTCGCAGGGTCTTCATCAGGCGCTCAGTTGCCCTCTTTTCTTCGCGGGTACAGAATTTGCGGCAATCTCACTTCACTGTACAAGGACTCCCAATGAAGATTTCAAAGCTCAAGGTCACTCAGGCCGCCACGCACGACCAGCCGCTGCTCAACAGCACCGGTGTACATGAGTCGTTCCGGGTACGGACTATTGTCCAGATCGAGACAGACGATGGATTCACTGGAGCAGGTGAGGCGCCTCACGACCTCGCGTCGATCATTGAACCGAACCGTGACTGGCTGGTTGGCTGGGACCCGCGCCAGATTACGAAAGCACGCTTGAACTTCAATGGGACACCGGGCGCATGGGCGGCTGTTGAGACCGCACTTCTGGACGCTGCGGCAAAACAGGCTGGCATGCCAGTGTGCGACTACATCGGTGGTCGCGCTCGGGACAAGGTGGACTGGGCCGCTTACCTGTTCTACAAGTTCGCTGACGAAAACGGCGTTGGCGAGGTAGCGACAGGTGCGGCGCTCGACCCCGAAGGCTTCGTCAAGCAGGCCGAGGAGTTCGTCGATAAGTACGGGTTCAAGGCGCTCAAGATCAAGGGCGGATTCTTTCACCCTGATGTTGATATCGAGACCTTTCGCCTGCTCCGTAAGCGGTTCCCGAAATCAGAGGGTTATGAGATTCGCATTGACCCGAACGCTGTGTGGACGGTCGAGACGTCGATTCGGGTTGCGAAGGAGCTTGAGCAGTACGAGCCGCAGTACCTTGAAGACCCGACTGACACGATCGAGATGCATGCCGAACTGAAAAAGCACACCGACATTCCGACCGCATCGAACATGTGCGTTTCAGCGTTCGCGCATGTGAAGCCGAATGCGCAGCTTGGCGGCATCGATGTGATCCTTGGCGATCATCATCACTGGGGCGGCATTCTCGCCTACAAGGAGACCGGCGTGCTGTGCCGGGTCATGGGCTGGGGGCTCTCGGGCCACTCGAACAACTCGCTCGGCGTTTCGCAGGCTGCGATGTTGCATGCGTGTGCTGCCACACCCGAACTGAACTACCCGGCCGATACGCACTATCCGTGGACCGATGAAGACGGCGACATCATCAAGGGTGGCAAGTTGCAGTTCAAAGACGGTGCGATGGAGGTTCCGGACAAGCCAGGGCTAGGCGTCGAGGTAGATGACGATGCGCTGGCGGAGCGTCATGAGCAGTTCTTGCGAGAGAAGCCTGAGAACCGTGCCGACATGATCCTGTCATTGGATCCGGACGCAAAGCCGCGTGACGGTTCATGGACCGGCTACAACTTCCCGAACTACAAAAAGCCCCGCTGGTGAGAGGGAGGCACAGCCTCTTTTTCTTGTCCGATTTGGCGGTTATTCGGCTGACGGCGTCTCAAGCTGAATGTCATCCGGCTCAGCAGGGTCGTTTCCGTGCGGCACCTCGCCTGCTCGCGTAACCGCCAGGCGGGTTGCTAGTGGGCCGATCAATTCGAACACAACGGTCGCTACTACGGTCACCGAGAGAATATCCTCACCGAACTCCGGGAACTGCTCCGCTGCGATCAGCGCCAGTCCGAGCGCCACACCCGCATGCGGCAACAGTGCCATGCCGAGCCAGCGGTTGGTGGTCTCTGGGAAGTGGAACAGGCGTCCGCCGACATATGCGCCGAGCAGCTTGCCTGCCGTGCGCAGCAGGACATAACCGGCTCCGATCCAGCCAATGTTCTCTAACGATTCGGTCTCAAGCGACGCGCCCGCAAGCACAAAGAAAAGCACCAGGAATGGCCACTCAATGTTCTCGATCTCGCGGAACGTACGGGTGTGGTGTTTTGCAAGGTTGGCGACCGTGATGCCCGTGACGACGGCCAGCAACAGAGGCGAAAGACCCAGCCAGGTTGCGAGACCGACCGAGAGCAAGACGATTCCAAGCCCCTCCAACAGCGTCGCCTCACCCGGTTTTATGCGCCCGGTCAGTAGTCCTGCAGGTACACCGATAGCTATCCCCAGCCCGATGGCACCGCCTATCTCGATGGCCGCGTCGCCTATCAGTTCACCGCTCGATCCTGTGCCGGAAACCACGCCAGCGGCGGCGGCCAGCACACTGAACAGGACTAGTGCAAACAGGTCGTCAATAGCCACCACTCGAAGCAGAGTGTCGGTCAGGTTTCCACGAGATTTCAACTCCTTCACAACGGCGACCGTCGCTGCGGGCGCAGTAGCCGTTGCGATTCCGGCAAGCAGTAGTGCTATCTCCGTCTCAACGTCGAACAACACGAGCACTATTCCAACAGCCGCTGCGGCGAACAGTGCCTGCATCAGTGCAAGGCTGAAGAGGCCGATTCCCTGGCCTTTCAGGCGTTGTTTGGTGAACTCGGCTCCTAGGAGCAGGCCGATCATCACGAGTGCGATGTCAGCGGCGAGCGGGAACCAGACTTCACGGTTTTCTGGCAGCGCGTCCAGGACTGATGGCCCTGCGATCAACCCCATGACCATAAGCAGCGTCACGCGCGGTAGTTTTGTGCGCTTAGCGAAGAAGTCAGCGACGAGTCCCAGCAACAGCAGGACGCCGATGGTTATGAGTGCCTGTGAGGTGTCGTCCATGTTCAATCGGCGGAGAAGAGCCGGTTCGAGCTTTGAGCTTGCATTTCGGGTAACAGTACAACCGGAACACCGCGTGCCGAGGAGTAGCGATGAGGCGATACACGGTTGATACACCCGTTGATTAGAGTGCTAAATGGGCCGCGAGGTATCAACAGTGATCTGTGAACGCTTAATGACGCCGGTGCGACGCCAGTATGACGTCTGCCACTTCTCGATGCTTGAGATCAGATTCAACAGCGACTGTCGGTTAAAAGCCCGCAACTCTCGGAGCCAACTCGTTGGCGTAGTAGGCGGGCACTTCGTCTGAGTCGAAGTTGAACAGCTGTAGTTGAACCTCTTCAAGCCCCATCTTGGCGAAGTTGCCGAGACGGTCAACCACTTCATCTGTCAGGCCAACAATCCAGCTGCTGGCTTCCACCTTCTGCTGTCTGTACGCAGCGGGTGAGCCGGTCGCTCCGCTCATCTCCATGTGGTGGCGCGTCAGGCGATCTAGTGAGCGCTCGTCACCTGCGATGAGGCCGAAGACCATCATGGACCTGTGAATTGTGGCCGGGTCGCGTGCGACTTTTTCACAGGCGGCGGCCAGTACATCGATCTTGTGCTGGTACATCTCTTCCTGCATGTTGACCGCGTTCCACTCGTCTGCGTACTTCGCAACAATCGGCAGAGTGCGCTTTTCGCCTGATCCGCCGATCAGGATTGGCGTGTCGGCCCCGAAAACCGGCTTCGGAATGGTGTCGACATTCGTTACCGAGTAGAACTTACCTTTGTAGGACGCAGGCCCCGCACCCCACATAGCTTTGATCAGGTTGATTGCCTCTTCCAGCCGGTCGAAGCGCTCTCGGGTGGGTGGAAATCGGATGCCGTAGTCGGTGTGCTCCGGTTCGTGCCAGCCTGCGCCGAGGCCGAGCTGATAGCGGCCGTTGCTGAGCTGGTTGATCTGCGCTGCCATGCGGCCGACGTTTACAGGAGACCTGAATGTGACCGGGCTGACGAGCTGACCAAACCTGATGCGGCTGGTTTCACGGGCTGCGACGGCGAACGAGAGGAAGGCGTCGATGGAGCTTTTGTGGGAGCCGATGAAGTAGTGGTCGGAGCGAAATACGGAGTCCAGTCCGAGTTCTTCGGCGGTGCGCAGGATGTGTACCCAGCGCTCCCATGTAAGACCGTTCTGTCCCTCAACCATCAAGCCTACGCGCATGTTTTTGTTCTTTCGGTTGTGTCAGTGGGTGTTGGAGAGCCAAGGGTACGGGACACGGTCAACTATTGGCGGGCTAAATGCAGCGATCATCCCCTCTCCCAGATTCGGGTGCCC